>DAIOTI010000115.1:0-5347 GCA_036752105.1 Ilumatobacteraceae bacterium
GTCAACAAGGGGCTTCGCAACAAGTTTTCGAAAGGAGATGCGACATGAGCACACGCGACAGGATCAAGGCGGCGGTGGCGCAGATGATGCTGGAGGTGGCAATGGCAGCTGACGACAGCGATCTGAGGCCAGAGGCGGAGCAGGACTTGCGGCGACTCTATCGCGGCATCTTGGCGGCGTGGGAGCAGTTCAACCTGCCAACTGGCCCTGATCAGGCCACCGACGAAGGCCCGACACCTGCAGACATTCGCGGCGAGGTGACGTATGACGGCTGACAACAGTCCGGAAACGCGGCGGAATTTCATCGGTGCCTCCGAACTGCTCGCAGCGTGTGTTGGTGACAAGTGGCAGTCTCGAGGTGCCTTGTGGGAACTCAAGACTGGCCGGCGTGCTCCGCCCGAGGAGAATATGGCGATGCGGTGGGGGAATCGCCTCGAGGCATACCTGATTGAGGACTGGCTCGAGATCAATTGTGCCGAGGTGCTCGAGACCCAGAAGCGGGTTCAGTGGTGCGATGATCCGCCACTGGTTGCAACCCTCGATGCAGTTGTGCAGTTGCCTGATGGCACGGTCTGTCCACTCGAGTGCAAGACGACCACCAGCCGCAACCAGGAACTCGGAGAGGAGGGCGACGATATCCCTCTGCGGTGGGTGATTCAGGGGCAGGCCCAGATGGCTGCCATCAACGCCAGCGAGTGCAGGTTCGCGGTCCTGGTGGATCAACGTGAGCTGCGGCAGTTCCGGATCGAGCGTGATGAGAAGATCATCGACCGACTCAAGGCACGAGCGGCAGAGTTCTGGGAATACGTCAAGGCAGACATTGTCCCACCGGCTGAGTGGTACGATGTCGATGAACGACTCAACCGACACCAATGGGTCTCGGACCTTGGAGTGCCGGTCGAACTACCGCCAGACATCGCAGAGCGATGGGCGAATTACGAGGAGATCGGGCGAAGCATCAAACTGCTTGAGGAACGCAGAGAAGGCCTCAAGGCCGACTGCGTAGCAGCACTTGGTGACTTCAAGCGCGGTCTTCTCGGTGATGGGCGTGAGTTGGTGGTGAACGTGGTGGAGAGGGCTGGATACGTTGTTCAGCCGAAGAGCTATGCGACACTCAGGGCGAGGAAGCTGAAATGAGCGACAGCGCGATGGAGTTGATGTTCAACCCGGATCTGTTCAGTCAGGGCCAGCGTTTGGCGAGTGTGATGGCGGCGAGCCAGTTCCTGCCAGCACACCTCAAGAGCAAGTCGAGCCAAGCGGAAACCGTGGCGAACTGCTACCAGGTGATTGTGCAGGCCCAGCGGTGGGGAATGGACCCGTACCAGGTGGCGAACCATACGTTCTCGGTCGGGGGCCGGCTCGGATACGACGGGCAGTTGATCGCCTCGGTCGTCCATGGGCGGTCGAATCTCGACGGTCGTCTGGTGTGCAAATACGATGGTACGGGCGATAATCGGAAAATCACGATCATCGGCCGATTCAAGGACGAACAGGAATCCCGGACCATCGAGATGACGGTCGCGCAAGGAAAGGCGGCGACTCAGCAGGTCCATCGGATGTGGACCTCGGATCCAGACCAGAAGCTCTGGTACTCCGGCGTCCTCAAGTGGGCTCGCCGGCACTGTCCCGAGGTTGTTCTGGGGGTGCGGGCCGAGGACGAGGACTTCAGCCATCCGGAAACAATTGTGGTGGCCCAGCAGCCCCGTACAGCGAACGCGAAGGCACTGGAGGTGTTGGGAGTCGCCGAGGAGTCTGCCGTGGCCACAGAGGGCACGCCAGTGGCCCAGGAATCGGTCGGTGAATGATGGACAACATCGAGATCATCCGCCACCTGATCGATCAGCGGTTCGCCAACCAGATCGGCCCCTCGGGGTGCTGGCTGATGACTGTGCTGGCGATCAGTGGCGATGGTCTTCGGTGGGATGATGAACTTGCTGCACTGGCTGGATTCGGGAGCCGATCAACGCTGCACCGTGTGCGGGAGGCCTGCGTCAAGGCGGGTCTCGTCGAGTACACCCCTGGTGCCAAGGGAAGGCCTGCCAACTACAGGATTCTCACCGGATTCTGTATCAAATCTGTGATGAATGTGACACAGAATGTGAACAGCATCCGGACAGAATGTGACACAGAATCCGAACAGAAAGTGACAGAGAAACCGCAAAGCAAGAAGCGGCAACCAGTTGTGGCGACTGTCGAAGACCCGCCAATCCCACACGAGTTCGACACTCCTGCGTTTCGTGATGCGTGGTCGAGGTGGCTCGAATATCGTCGTCAGAGGAAGGCGGTGAGCAGGTTGGCGGCGACTCGGCAGTTCTCGACCCTGCTCGGATGGGTGGCGACGGGGGCGACGATTGCGGACCTGGTGGACTCCATCGACCAGAGCATCGCCAATGATTGGCAGGGGTTGTTCGAGGCGAGAAAATCTGCGGGAGGACGGAAAGATGTGGTGGATCGGAAGGCACTGGCGAAATTTCTGGAGGGGACTGATGGCACTGGATCGGACGAAATTCGCGAGGGGGATGGCTTTCCTGCAGGCGGCAGTACAGGTGTCGGCGGGGGAGGAGACCCTCAATGCGTACTGGCATCTCCTGAAGGATCTGGACCCGGAGCGGTTCGAGCAGGCGATTCTGGCGGCTGCGGCGAGCCACAGGTACCACACCCTGCCTCCGGTGGCCGAGATCAGGCGGCACGCGGAAAACGCGGCGCAAGGCCTCCAGCTTACGTGGGAAGAGAGCTTCCATTTGGCGAGCCGAGCGGTTCATACGGCCGGCGGGACATACGCGACAGCGGAAACCAGGGCCGAGGCACTGGGAATGCTTCCGGAGCAGGTCCGGGGGTTGGCGTCGAGGTGGTGGACGGCGATATGCCGTTCTGAGGATTCTGGGCATCTGCGGTCCCAGTGGCGGCAGGCATGGGAAGCTGGTCAGGCTCGAGACAGGGAGGCAGCTGCACTTCCCGAGGCGGTGCGGCCGAAGATGGTTGATCTGAAGCTATTGTTCGTGATGCCGAAGGGGGTCGAATGAAAGATGTCGTCGAGATCTACGAGGATGCCCAGACGTGGAAGCGACTTGCATCGATGTGGCAGGTCTGCACGAAGAACGCGAAGTACAAGTGCTTCACGGAGCGTACCTGGTCTGTCATGCCAAAGGTCTGCGGGCACATTCACACGCGATGCCGAGATCATGCAGGGACGATTGGCCTCGAGGGGACTCGAGACGGCTGGGGAATCGTGACGGGGTGGCTCTCCCAGATCAACTGGGGGCGGGTGGTGACCGAGCATGGCAACCAAGTCTTCAACAGGGCCGAGCAGAAGTGGGCCGGTGAATTGGGTCATCGGCTGATTCTTGGGACAACGGTGTGTGATTCTTTTCAGGAGGGTGAGTGATGCCAGTTCCAGCGACCTACTTTCGTTACGAGACAGATAACGATGGCGCGTACCATTCATGGGCGTGCATTGCTGCTGATAAGTCGTTCGTGGTTCAGGTGTGGGCAAGGAAGTCGCCTGATCGGCGAATTGACGAGCGGGAATGGTTTGGCGGCGTCGAACAGCACGCAACGCCGGAATTGTGCGGGCGGTGGACAGCAGACAAAACCTTTTCAATTCTCGGGGGACGATGCTGTCACGATGGATCGTCCGATGCGTTCAACTGGGAATACGGCAAGGTCGAGAGGGCGATCAGTTCTGGCAATGTGGCATCCATGTTTCCGCGACTGGCAAGCATCTTCGAGGAACGGTGGAACATGATGCAGGAGGAAAAGCAATGCTCGAACTGAACGACGTCGCCTGGTACGTGCTGATGGTGTTCGTCATGGTCGTTTGCGGCGCAATCAAGAGGCTGGGTGATGAGTAGGTTCCACACAAAACCAGATGTCAGCGAAACCAGAGAGGCAATCTCGCGGATCAATGATCACCTCGGGAGATCAATCGCAATTGTCCACACTTGGGGAAACGGAGAGGGAATCTCTGTTGAACTCAATGATGAGGACAAGAAAGGGGGTTACGTGAAGGAACAGAGGATCGAACTGCATTGGTCTCAGTGGCGTGCCATCGTGGCGTGTGTCAAGTCTTTGATGAAGGAGGACGAATAATGAGTCCAGTAAAACAGGTTATTCTGTCGTTGGCGGATCGGTGCGCCCGCCTTGCGATTGAACTGGAAGATGCTCAAAGGAGATTGAGGCAGGAAGAATCAGGCCGTGGGTTTGCAGAAGGAGTATCATCAGAGAGGTATGATGCCGTCGTGCAAGAACTCAATGCGCTTCGGTCGGCGAATCAAGCATTGGCTGGGACGAACAGTCGATTTTTGACAGAAATCAATACGCTGCGAGCACAGATTCAACAACAGAAAGGAGTTGAGTGATGTCAATGTACCAGGATGATGCTGCAAGAACAGAGTGCCGTTACACTGCCGACCAGTCTCGACGTGCAACTGCAGAGATGCGAGCATTGCATGCGTGTCTCGGTCTTGCCACTGAGGTTGGCGAACTGACCGATGTCTACAAGAAGTTCGTCTTCTATGGGAAGCCGATTGACTTCGTGAACGTGGCCGAGGAAATCGGTGACGTGATGTGGTACTTGGCAATCATCTGCAACGACCTCGAGATATCGTTCGATGAGATTCAGCAGCAGAACATCGCCAAGCTGCGGAAGCGGTTTCCAGACAAGTTCACGGAGACCGAGGCGAACGTCCGAGACCTGGAGGCCGAGCGTGAGATCCTGGAGGGCTACAAGCCATGCCAAAACCAATAGCACGGTGTCGCAGAAAGACCGGAGTCATGAACGGCACAGAGGCCAAGATGGCGGCCTTCCTCGAGGCCAAGAAACAGGTTGGCGAAGTGCTGTGGTACGCTTTCGAGCAGTACACGCTGAAACTGGCGAATGACACGCGATACACACCAGACTTTGCCGTCATGCTGGCAGATGGCACGCTGGAATTCTGGGAAGTGAAGGGCTTCTGGCGTGATGACGCGAAAGTCAAAATCAAGGTGGCAGCGGCAATGTTTCCGCATCGGTTTCTTGGGTGCCGACTGATCCCAAACAAGCGCGGCGGTGGCTGGGAATTCGAGGTGTTTGAATGAGCCGTCTACATGGTTCCGCAATCGGTAGCACCCTGTGGATGATCGAGTCATGGCAGCCAGCGTTGCGGAAGTGGATCGTCGATGACTGCACTCGGCACTCAAGCACTGCAGAGAAGACGTTGAATTGCATGAGGCGTGATGCACCTGCAGGCGTGAAGTATCGCATCCGGCGATTTGTGGCAGAGGGTGAGACACCAAGGGGGAAGAAGCCCAGAAAGGCGGCGAGTCATGGCGAGTGACAGCAAGAAGAGCAACCAATCGGCAGGGGAAG
>DAIOTI010000116.1:0-5346 GCA_036752105.1 Ilumatobacteraceae bacterium
GACGAGCAGCGTGAACTGCGCTGCGTTCTCGCGGAGTCCGAGACGTGGTTCGTGGATAGTCGTCATGGAGTGAACGGAAAACTCAACCGTCCTCCATTTCTAGCCCACTCAATCACTTCAAACGGTGCTCGGTGGTCAATGATCGAGAATCGCTTTCCGTCGTGATCTTGTGATGGTGGCCGATGTTTTCGGTCCCGTAGGATGGGACTTCAACAATCGAGGTGTGCCGGGAAGACTGGTCGGCGGAATTCGGAGCTTCCAGTGAAATCGACACGCACCTCGTCGGCAATGAATCCTGTTCGCATTCTGTCGCCTCTACGCGACTTCCTTCGAACCGAATCAGCTGGGGCAGTCCTCCTTGCGGTCAGCGCAGTAACCGCACTGGTGTGGGTCAACTCGCCCTGGTCGGAGTCATACGACAGTTTGTGGAAAACGAGATTTGCATTTTCCTTTGCCGGACACGGCCTAGATCTTGACTTGCGGTACTGGGTGAACGACGGGTTGATGACGGTGTTCTTCTTCGTGGTCGGTCTTGAGATCAAGCGAGAACTCACTGATGGCCATCTTTCTGATCGCCGCTCGGCGATGTTGCCTGGAATCGCGGCGCTCGGCGGGATGGTGGTGCCAGCACTCGTGTACCTTGCGATTGCCGGCGCGAGCAACCCGCGCGGATGGGCGATCCCCATGGCTACTGACATTGCACTTGCAGTCGGTGTCTTGTCGGTTGCTCGGGGACGGATCCCCTCGTCATTGCGAGCGTTCCTCTTGGGTCTCGCAATCGTCGATGACATTGGAGCGATCTTGGTCATCGCAACGGTGTATTCGACGGGGGTCACCTTCGGATGGCTTGCCGCATCGATCGTCGGCGTCGCGTTGGTGTTCATCGTGAAGTTTTTCGGCGCGCGGTCGATGGTTTTGTACGTGATCCTTGGCGGAGTCGTATGGCTCGGTCTGTTCAACGGGGGAGTCCATCCAACACTTGCGGGTGTGCTGATGGGACTCCTTGCACCAACGACCCCACATCATCAGGTCGAGTACGTCGACGCAGAGCAAGTGGGAGATGATCCAGGAAGCACTGCATCGTCGACTGCACACGGCACCTCAGTATCGACCGTTGAGTGGTTGCAGCACATCTTGCATCCATGGACAAGCTTCTTCATCGTTCCGGTGTTCGCTCTTGCCAATAGTGGAATTCGACTGTCTGTCGATGGCGTTCAGGACGCAGTCTCTTCACCAATTACGTGGGGAGTGTTCTGTGGACTCCTCGTTGGAAAGCCTCTTGGGGTGCTGCTTGCCACGCAGATCGCAGTGCGCTCGGGTATCTCCGACTTGCCGGAAGGTTCATCTACTCGGCATGTCATCGGGGTTGGGTCGGCTGCAGGGATCGGCTTCACCGTGGCGATCTTCATCGCCAAGCTTGCATTGCCAGATCCAACCGATCTTGCAAATGCAAAGCTCGCGATCTTGACAGCGTCGGTTTGTGCAGCGGTGTTGGCGAGTGTTCTCTTGCGCTCGCGACGCCGACAAGACGCATCGCGCTGACGCGATGCTCATGGTGGAGCTGGGGGGAATCGACTGAGCCCTTGACTACTGGGACTCAGAGGCCTTTCTGCCTCAGATTACGCCACAGGATTACGCCAGAAGGCGACCAAAAGCGCTTAGAAAGGCTGAGAGATTTGATCACGCTCCCCACAGTGCCACAGAGTCAGCGTCCGTCAAAGGACGCCACATGGCGTCGTAGTGGCTCATCCTCAGCGGCGTTTGGCGGAGAACTCGGATGTTCGGGTCCTGGCAAACGCTGACCAAGTCCGTTAATCGTGGATCGAAGGGGTTCAGCTCTACGTACAGACTGCTCGGATGGCGGCGAGGATGTGATGGCCTTGGATGACGCTGAGGCATACAACGACCAGGCATCCAGTCAGCACGACGGTCAGGTGCACTGGATTACTGTGACTCACTCCCGACTTCAGCCATCGAACGCGTGCAGCCACCGAAGATGACTTGATACCGAGCGAAGCGGTTGGATATGACGGTCCGAGTGCAGCTTTAGACAATGCCGAGACGACGATGTGCGTGTCGCCGCAATCGCGTTTGGCTGCAGCGTCGGCGATTCGTTCGAGAGCGAACTCGAGTTGCCGTTTCACTGGGATCAAGATCGGGTTGAGAACAACACACGCACGTGCAACCAGGAGCCAAAGGTCATGGCGACCGTCGATGTGTGCCTGCTCGTGGCGTAGCACCGCGTCAAGTTCGGCAGGTGAAAGAGATGAGATGAGCCCCTCGGAGACGATGATCCCGGGGCGACGTCCTGGAATTGCGTATGCATATCGACGCTTATCAGACAGTGTGACGACACCGCCCGGATGGAGGCCCCGGAGTCTCTTCTGGGCAGCCAACATCAGAACCACCTTCACCACAACAACAGACGCGAACAAGGGTGCAATAACCCCGGCTGAACTACCGCGGACGATGTGCACCCCATCGAGATGCAGCCAGGAATGGAGACGGGCACCGATGACCGGAAGGGCAACCATTGCCTGCAGCGAAAAGTGTGACAGCAATGCCAGAGTGGCTATGGCCAGGGGAAGCAGCACGGCGACCGCTGCTCGTCGGGCGGCGACCGGTGTAATCCGTGCCAACAACGGAGCGATTACGACAGATAGGACTGACGCACACAGCAACGGCAGGGCGAGATCGATCAACGTTCATCATCCTTTGCGAGCATTCGGCGGAGTGTTTCACGGTCGCGGCGCGACAACCTCCCTACGAAACCGACGAGAAGCGCACGCTGATTGGGGGAACCGTCGAGAACGGCAAGCATCTGCTCGGCATACCAGTCTTCGCGCGACAAAGTCGGTCGGTACGCGAATGCTCGCCCCACAGGTACGCGCGTGACCGAGCCCTTGTCAACCAGTCGTGTCAGCACCGTTGCAACACTCGTGTAAGCGAGCTCTGCACCGAGAGCCTCTCGCACATCCGACGGCTGCATTGGTTCTTCGGTACCCCAAAGGACATTGAGAACGTCACGTTCAAGTTCGCCATCAGCGCGCCTGCCCATGGCGAAAGCGTATCCCGCGATAAGGTCTTGGTCTTACACCTTGTAGTAGTTCCTTCCTTATGACCCGGCACCTGATTCGAATTCTCATATTCGCCGCGACAGTTCTTATGATGTCGACTGCCGGCGCCGGTGCGGCGCTCGCGCACAACGAGCAGATGTCCAGTAGCCCGGCCGACGGCGAGATCCTCGCGACGGCACCGGCGCAATGGATCATCACATTCGACAAAAGTGTTCCGCTTGCTTCGGCATCTGGTGAAATCGTGAAGTCCGACGGCGTGCGCGTTCCCCTCGCCGCACCCCAACACGGCCAAACCGACAACATTGTCGCATTCAGCCTTCCTGGCGACCTTATCGGATCGGTAACGGCACGTTGGCGCCTCGTGGGCACGGACGGACACGTCATTTCAGGTCGAGTGCGGTTCGTGGTACAGGATCCCACCGTCGTGATCAATGAGATCCCGGAAGTAGCAAGCGGACTTGATGACGGTCGATTGGCCGTAGTCGAACCTGTACGCGTGGCACTAAGGTTCGCGAACTACGTCGGTTTCATTGTCCTTGGTGGTCTCTTTTTCGCAGAGTGGTACCTTGCCATAGGTTCGATTCGAGTACCGCTTGGCGGGCGCCTAGTCCGTTACGCCTCGTGGATACTCCTTTCATCGTCGGCGCTGCAAACGTTGGTGTTCATGGACGACATTCGGGCATCTGGCTCGAACTGGATCACCAGTTTCCTCGACGCACTGGGGACGACGCCAGGCTCGATGTTGATTATGAAGACTGCAATCTGCGCTCTGAATGTTGCAATGACGCGACAGGTCGTGCGTGCGGGATTTCTCGACCCGCTCAGGTTGCGCCTCTTGGTCTGCGCCGGACTGATGTACTTGGTGACCCTCGCCTACGGGGGACACTCTCGCTCGCAGCCAGCCCCATGGCTGGGAATTCCCGCCGATGTCGCTCACACGGCTGCCTCTGCCGTGTGGCTGGGCGGCCTGTTCGCATTCGTGTTCGTTGTCATACCGCACGTGGATGACGCACTTGCCGTCGCCGGATTTGATCGCTTTGGTCGCGCAGCAGAACGAGCGGTGGTCGTCCTGGTCGTAACGGGAATCATTCAGTCGTTGCGAATGCACACGAACCCATTCAGTGTCCTCACAAACTCGCACGGACTATTGCTGGTCACGAAAATCTCCCTCGTCGCAGTCATCCTCCGGCTTGCAGCGCAGAACAGGCGAACACTTCTTGGGCGCCGAAGCCGAATGTCGGACTCGTCATCGCGATTGAAGCGCACGCTCGTGCGGGCCTCGCTGATTGAGCTCGCTCTGGGGGCAGCGGTAATCGCCGTCACCGCCGTGATGGTGGCGTCTAGCCCGACTTGACAGGCAACCTGCGTTCGATAGACTACTACACGTTGTCGTAGATCATCACGAGGAGCACCCCTATGAAGAAGAACCATTCCCTGATTGCGATTGCGCTTGTCGTAGTGCTTGTTGCATGTGGCTCGAACAGTTCCGACACCACCGGCGGTTCAGACACGACCACGGCATCGGAGTCAACAATGAACTCCTTCAACGATGCTGATGTGATGTTCGCTCAGATGATGATCCCTCATCACGAGCAAGCGATCGAAATGTCGGACATAGCTCTCGACCCGACCGTGGGTGCCAGCCAACAAATCCTTGACCTTGCGACACAGATCAAAGCCGCTCAGGACCCGGAGATCACCCAGATGAAGAATCTGCTCACTGCATGGAACATGCCGATAGCAGCGGAGAGCGGAATGGATCACTCATCGATGATGAGCGGAATGATGTCTTCGGACGAGATGGCAGAACTCGGCAAGAAGATGGGCAAGGACTTCGATGTTGCGTGGGCGGAAGCGATGATCGCTCACCATGAGGGAGCAATCGAGATGGCGAACACGGTTCTCGACGATGGCACCAATGCGGAAATTCGGGAATTGGCTCAGGCAATAGTCAAGGGGCAACAGGCAGAAATCGAGACGCTCCAAAGCATCGTCGCCGAAGCAAAGTAGTTAGCGGCCACCAAAGACATCCGACAGTCTTTTGGTACCGCCTGGTTCCGGTGCGCTCATAGAGCCCACCGTCCTTGCGGTCGCGCCGTGGCGCGGGTGCGGGACGTTTGTGGGATGCCACACCACCAGGGTGGTGCGGATTACGCCAGAGGATTACGCCACTCAGGGCGGCAAAGCTCTATGAAACCGATAGAAACACTGACTTGGTGGAGCTGGGGGGAATCGAACCCCCGTCCATCAGCCGTTGAGCGACCGTGAT
>DAIOTI010000117.1:0-5326 GCA_036752105.1 Ilumatobacteraceae bacterium
GAACACGACTCGTAGAACGACGATTGAATGCAGCGAGTCGTCGTTTGTCTGAACTTCGAGATGAATTGCGCATCGCCGACGATCAGCTCAGCCACCTTGATGCGGAGGCAGAAGAATTGGAAGTCCGCGCGTTGGTGTCCGAAACCCCAGCCGCCTCTTTCGAGTATCGAGATGCAAGAGCCCACGCCGAAGCAATGCGTAGGCATCGCCAACACATCGTCGCCTCCATTCAAGAGCTCGAACGACGTCTCGATGAATTGCTCGATCGGATGAAGGTCTCGTCACATGCGGACTCGGGCTCATGACTTTTCGGGTTGTCGTTGCGGAAGACGAAGCAATTATCCGGCTTGATCTGAAAGAGACGCTGGAGGAAGAGGGTTACTCGGTCGTCGGAGAGACAGGTCGCGGTGACAAAGCTGTCGAACTCGTCAGAGAGCTGCGACCTGATCTTGCGATTCTCGACATCAAGATGCCCGGCATCGACGGACTTGAGGCCGCACGAGCAATCACCAAAGATCGTCTCTGTGCGGTTCTCATTCTCACTGCGTTCAGTCAGCGAGAAATCATCGAGGAAGCGCGCGACGCAGGTGCGCTGGCTTATCTTGTGAAGCCTTTCCAAAAGAGTGATCTCATTCCCGCCATTGAAGTTGCCGTCGGTCGATTCAAGGAGTTGATGGCTCTGAACGGAGAAGTGGACGCACTAGAAGAGCAACTTGAGGCTCGAAAGGCCATTGATCGGGCCAAAGGTGTGCTTATCGACACTCATGGACTCAGCGAATCTGATGCCTTCAGTTTCATTCAGCGTGCTGCGATGAATCATCGTTCCACCATGAAGGTCGTGGCCGAACGAATTCTGAGCGGCGAAGTTCGCCCCTAGACCTTTACGGTCGGCACCGCTCCTGCGTTACTTGGCGTGGGAGAATGTCGAATCATGCAGATTCTCGCGCTTGACGGCAACTCACTGACGTATCGAGCGTTCTTTGCGTTGCCCGAAGACATGGCAACTGCGAGTGGTCAGACGACGAACGCGGTCTATGGCTTCACCACGATGTTGATGTCTCTGGTGAAAGAGCACAAGCCTGATGGTGTAGTCGTGGCTTTTGACCGACCAGAGCCGACTTTCCGACACGAAGCCATTCCGGAGTACAAAGCACAGAGAGAGAAAGCGCCAGAGACTCTGCGGCAGCAGATGGGTTTGGTTCGGGAGCTGCTCGACGTGCTCGGGATCACATGGATAGAGGCCCCGGGTTTCGAGGGCGACGACATCATCGCGACGATTGCGGACCGCGCAGAGGCCAAGGGAATCGATGTCATCGTGGTCACCGGCGATCGGGACACGTACCAACTGGTGAAGGATCCGCACATCCGTGTGCTCTACAACAAACGTGGTGTCAGTGATTACGCCTTGTATGACGAGGCTGGGATCCTCGAGCGAACGGGTGTGACGCCCAGCCAATATCCCGAATATGCCGCACTTCGTGGTGACTCGAGCGACAACTTGGACGGCATTCCCGGGGTTGGTGAAAAGACCGCAGCAAAACTCATCGTGCAATACCAAACAGTTGCCGCTGCCGTCGCGAACGCTGCCGAGCAGACACCCAAGATCCGCGCTGGCCTCGAAGAGCATGGGAGTCGTGTGGAGCGCAACGCTCGCATGATGTATCTGCGACGTGATGTTCCGATTGAGGTGGACTTCGAAGCGTTGCAGCCGAACCCGGATCTAGCATCGACCAAGCGATTGTTCGACTTTCTCGAGTTCAAGAACATGTACAAACGAGTGAGCGACGTCGTTGATCAACTCGGTTGGTCCACACGAGGAGAATCTGCGGTCGAATCTCCGCAACAAACACTCTCCGAGACGCGCAGCACAGCCACCGTCCGCCTCGCTACTGATGCCAAAGAAATCCCGTCGCTTCTCGGGGGGATCACAGCTTCAAGCTTTGCTGTGCGTTGGGCTGGCCGAGCTGGTGCCTCAGACGTGGTGGGTGTTGCTGTACTTCTGTCGGCAGATTCGGGCGAGGTCCTCTGGCTCGATGCGTCACACATGCGAGACGACGCGGTACGTGCGGCCTTGGCGAGTGGCGCAATGTGGACGGCTCACGATGCGAAACCATTCATGCGGTGGATGGAAGAGCATGGGAATCGACTCGACTCCTTGGAACTAGACACGGCAATCGCGGCCTATCTGTTGAACCCATCCTTGTCGTCTTATGAATTCGCCGACGTGTGCAGGGCAGAGCTGGGCATTGACGTCGATGAGGGCACTGGCACTTCCGGACAATTGGATTTCGGTGACGGACCGTCCACGGCTGACTCGTGCGCAAAGGAAGCGCTCATCGTTTCTCAATTAGCGACGGCGCTGAAGAAGTCCCTTGATTCGAGCAGCGTGGCGACATTGTACCGCGATGTCGAGAATCCGCTTGTCGGAGTGTTGGCGCGAATGGAAGCAACAGGTATCGGCGTGGACGTCAAGAAGCTGCGCGCGATTCGAGATCGCCTCACCGAAGAAGTTGACGGACTCGTTGCGACCTTGCATGCTGTCGCGGGACGCGAATTCAATCTGAACTCACCAGTGCAATTGCGCGAGATTCTTTTCGAGGAGAAGGGACTCACTCCAGGCAAGAAGACGAAGACCGGTTACAGCACAGACGCAGCGACCCTGGAAAAAATCCGAGGTCAGTGGCCAGAGTTCATTGATCCGCTCATGCGCTACCGGGAAGTCGAGAAGCTGAGGTCCACGTACGGTGAGGGCCTGTTGGCGGAAGTTGCAGCAGATGGTCGCATTCATGCCACGTTCAACCAGACTGTTGCACGAACAGGCCGACTCAGTAGTGACCATCCGAATCTTCACAACATTCCCGTTCGCTCTGACGAAGGCCGCGTGTTCAGGCAAGCGTTCGTGCCCGACAAGGGCAAGGAATTCTTGGTGGCCGACTACAACCAAATCGAGCTTCGTTGTATCGCGCATCTGGCCAATGATCCCGGTCTGGTCGCAGCGTTCACGGCAGGAGAGGACATTCACACGGCCACTGCAGCACGCGTGTTCGGTGTGAACCCAAAGAAGGTGTCCATCGATCAACGTTCGCAAGCCAAGATGGTGTCGTACGGGCTGGCCTACGGCATGGAGGCATACGGACTGAGTCAGCGTTTGTCAATCGGTGTCGATGAAGCCGCCGAAATTCTCGATGCGTACTTCTCCGCGTTTCCAGCTGTGAAGGCCTACATGGACCAAACGGTCTCGGATGCAAGACGCACTGGTTACACCGAGACTTTGTTCGGTCGTCGGAGGCCAATTCCTGAATTGCGCAGTGACAACTTCCGCATTCGTCAAGCTGGCGAGCGACAAGCCATGAACGCGGGTATCCAGGGTCTGGCAGCAGACATCTTCAAGATCGCACTCGTCGGCATCGACAAGGCTTTGGCAAAGAGCGAACTGAAAAGTCGTCTCGTATTGCAGGTGCACGACGAGGTCATCGTGGAAGCTCCTTCGAGTGAGAAGTCGACTGTCGAGGAAATCGTCCTCGACATCATGAGATCTGCCGCCACCTTGAACGTCCCGCTCGAAGTCAACTTCAGTTGGGGAACTTCGTGGGCCGAGGCGAAGTGAGCAACGGTCACTGGTTCGAAGAACTTGCAGATCACATGGGCGAGGCGTATCTGCGCTACTCGTTCACGAAAGGAACTAAGCAAGAGGTTGATTTTCTTCTCTCGGTTCTCGACCTCGCGCCGGGGGCGCGCATTCTCGATGTCGGATGTGGTCCTGGTCGACACGCACACGAACTTGCGACCAGAGGTTTCTTGGTCCACGGCATCGACATCAGTGCGCGCTTCATCGATGTCGCGCGAGAGTCTGCACCACAGGGCTCGACGTTCGAAGTGGCCGACGCACGGACATTGACCTTCGATGAGGAGTTCGACGCGGTCGTCTGTCTGTGTCAGGGGGCATTCGGTCTGATGGTCGAAGATGGCGGTGACGAGGCCGTGCTGCGCTCGATCGTGCGGGCTCTTCGTTGCGGTGGTCAATTGGCCTTGTCGGCGTTCAATTCTTTTTTTGTCGTCAAGCATCAGCAGGATTCGTCATTTGACGTCGAGCGCGGTGTGAACCACGAGCGCACTGAAGTCCGTTCGCCGGAGGGCTTGGTGAAGGAAGTCGACCTATGGACCGGCTGTTACACGCCTCGCGAATTGCGGATGCTGATGGCTGAGGTCGGACTCGATGTGAGGGCCATTCACGGGGTCGAGCCGGGTCGGTATTCGCTGGCCCCACCATCCTTGGAGTGTCCTGAACATCTGGTGATAGCGTTGAAAACGCCCAGCCACCGGCTGGGCTCTTGAGTGTGGCGCCAGCTCAGTCAAGACCAGACCGATACCACTCTTATCCATCCCGAAAGCGACCTTTCCTTGTCCGACACAACCACCGCATCTGCGTCCATGGGCTCCTTCGACGCAGAAGGCAATTACACCCCTCGCAAAATCACAGAACGTGATCTCTCCACATCATTCGCCGAAGCAATCGACGGCACGATGGTGGAACTCAAGGAAGGCCAACTAGTCACTGGCTCCATCGTCAAGATCGATCGTGACGGCGTGCTCCTCGAAATCGGATACAAGACTGAAGGTGTCATCCCGTCGCGGGAATTGTCGATCCGCAACGACGTCGATCCGAACGAAATCGTGAAGCTCGGTGAGCAGATCGAGGCTTTGGTTCTCACACTCGAAGACAAAGAAGGACGTCTCGTTCTTTCCAAGAAGCGTGCCCAATACGAAAAGGCTTGGGGTGCTATCGAGAAGGTGAAGGAAGCCGACGGAATCGTCGAAGGAACTGTCATCGAAGTCGTCAAGGGTGGTCTCATCGTCGACATCGGTCTTCGCGGATTCCTTCCTGCATCACTCGTCGAGCTGCGCCGTGTCCGTGACCTTCAGCCGTACATCGGTCGACCGATTCAGGCAAAGATCATCGAACTCGACAAGAACCGCAACAACGTCGTTCTGTCGCGTCGCGGCTTCCTCGAGGAAAACCAGAAGGAACAGCGCGACGAGTTCCTCACGAATCTGAAGCCCGGCGAAGTTCGAAAGGGCGTCGTGTCGAGCGTCGTCGCATTCGGTGCCTTCGTCGACCTCGGTGGTATGGATGGTCTAATTCACGTGTCCGAGTTGTCGTGGAAACACGTCGATCATCCGAGCCAGGTCGTCACGGTCGGTGACGAAGTCACGGTGCAGGTGCTGGAAGTGGACATGAGCCGGGAGCGCATCAGCCTCTCGCTGAAGGCGACACAGCAAGATCCATGGCAAGAATTGGCGTCCACGCACGAAGTCGCACAGCTGG
>DAIOTI010000118.1:0-5293 GCA_036752105.1 Ilumatobacteraceae bacterium
TACAGATGCCCAATTGACGGACGGGTCCGTCGTCACCCGTTGTTCATTCGGTGCCGACGTGTCGTTTCGAATGACGCTCGATATCGGAACTCAGGTGAGCGATCTGGTGCGAATGAATATCACTGACGGTTTCAAGTTTCCAGTCACATGCGCTTTCAGAATTTCCTCACTTGTTCAGACCTTCACTGTCACGGGGAATGTTTCGGGAATTGCGCGCGTTGATGCATCCGGTTCGAACTGTGTGCCAGCGATTAGAGCATGCGCTCCTTTCACAGTCAGTGGTGCTGGTGTCACCGTGACAAGTGCGACCGGGAAATATTCCGGATCTGTGGCTGTCGGCACCTTCAATCACGCCGACATCATCCAATTGCCCGAGTTGGTGCAGTTGTCATACTTGGTCGACACGGCGCGCGTCGCAGATGTCGTTGCATCAGACGTCGCGCCAGTCGAGATCGTGGATTTTCCACCCGCGGTGTCGTCCATGGAACTCCGATTTCTGTCAGGTGCCACCACGTCGACGCTCTTGCGTCCTGTGTCTCCAGTCGACTCTCACCTACCGAAAGTACCCATTGGTGGTGACATCAGTGTGTCGACAGGGCCCGGCACGGTGTGTCGTTTGACTCTCACCTGGGCAGGCCGCAGAGTGTCACTTGATGAGAGAACCGCGACCTCTCTCGGACTCGCGACGTGGCTCATCTCTACTCCGGTTCGAGAGAGAATCGCTCGGGAGCTTGATGATGAAATCGGCCCGATAGATGTCGTCGTGCTCGCAGCGTGCACGACGATTGATTCACGAATGGTGATGACTTTGCGGGCTGTTCTCGAATGAAATCTCCCTGAGATGGAGATGAGTCATCGACTGCGAAGAACTTCCAGCGCTTGGTCGGCGTGGGCGTTCATGCGTAATTCGCTGCTGATTCGAGCGAGGATGCGTCGGTCGGTATCGATCACGAAGGTCACGCGCTTCGTGGGCAAAAAACTGATATTTCGTGCCACAGCAAACATCGAGGCAACCTTCTGGTCAGGGTCACTGAGAAGGGGGTAGTCAAACCCGTGCTTGTCGGAGAATTGCTTCTGCTTCTCGACCTTGTCGATGCTGATTCCCACTCGTTGTGCTCCGGTGGCTGCAAACTCAGATGCAAGATCGCGGAAGTGACAACTCTCGACCGTGCAGCCCTTGGTCATGGCGGCGGGGTAGAAGAACAACACCACTGGCCCGTTCTGCAATGCAGTTGAGAGGCGCCACGGACTGCCGTCTTGAGTGGGCAGTTCGAAGTCATCGACGATGTCACCGGTGTTCATGGGTCGAGGGTACCTGCGATGGGTAGGTGGTCATTCACCGAGCACCATGAATGTCACGAAGGTGGTTCTCGAGCGCTGCGACGAGTTCATGTTGTGTGCCCGCCTCAGGCCCGGCCATCGGGCGAGAAGCACGGACGAGGTCGCAGGCACGTTCGGCGCCGTGTCCGAGCATCATGCACACAGCCACGGCCGTCGTACCCGCACGACCGATTCCAGCGGCACAGTGGACGATGACGTTTCGCCCCGTGCGAAGAGTTTCGACGATCTGGGTGAACATCGGCAACATCGCGTCGAGATGATGTGCTCCCAAATCTGGAACTGGAAACCACAATGCATCAGTTGGCGAATGAGACTTCAACCAATCAACGTACGTGTCATATCGCCCCTGAAGCTCGCGAGGCTGAGTGAGGCACACCACGAATGGGTCATTCAGTTCAGTCAATACCTCGTCGAGTCGTGCGCCGATGTGGTGCTTTCCACACAGCCACAACTCACCCGGCACTGCAGACAACGGGACGCGATGGCGACCTCCGTCGACAGACCATTGCGCATGTGACACCTTGGGCATGGTAACGGCCGTTCAGTGGGCTCAGGGATGAGAACTAGCGTGATCGCATGCTCATGCCGTCGGCAACTCCACCACGCCCATTGCCCGATTCGTCGACTCTTTCGTTCCCGGTTGTGACTCCTAGCGAGACACCCCATGCCACTTATCCGTGGGAGAACTTGGCATTCGAAGGCGGCGGCGCGAAGGGCTACGCATACATCGGAGCGGTGAAGTGCCTAGAAGAACGAGGTATCTATCCGCATCACATTCGACGTGTCGCTGGAACAAGCATCGGAAGTCTCTTTGCAGTTCTCACATCGATCGGCTGTCCCACCGATTACATGGTGAAGAAGGTACCCACCGATTTTCAGGCGCTCGCCAAAGACGGCTCTGGTGGAAATGTACGGTCAGTGGCACGTGCGGCACGTCGAAAAGGCATGCATCCGGGTCAGAAGTTGTTCGACTTTCTCGGTGACATCCTGCTTGAGCGAACCGGAAGTGCGGACATCACGTTTGCCCAAGTGCTCGAGAGATACGGACGAGAAGTGTGCATCACTGTCACGAATGTGACGCGCATGATGACCGAGTACTGCCATCCGAAGACCACACCCGACATGCCTATTCGTGTCGCGGCGCGCATCTCCATGTCGCTACCTGTGTTGCTGCAACCCATCATGTTGCAGGGTTCTCGGTCGATGCAGAGCGCCGGCATGGAACCTGAGTACTACGTGGATGGTGGATTGCTGTGTAACAACCCGACACATGTTTTCGATGGCTGGTGGTTGTCACTCGACCCGCGGGATGCGTTCCTGAGGCGCATGCAACCTTTGAGCAGGGCGCACGAGCATTACCCACGGTCAGCACGTTTCAATCCTGCGAATGGGCGCACGCTCGGATTCACGCTGTTCGCCGGTGACGAGACCGACATCACCCGCGGATGGCTGCGCGAAGGTGCAGTGCCACCACCAAGACCGTCGACGAAGTCCGCCGATGAATGTAAACAGAAAGAACAAGCCAAGAAGCGTGCCGAGTCGGTGCAGGCACCGTTGCAGAAGTTGTTGCATGTGCTCGATGACGTCGATGCGGACACGTCGGGCACGATCTCGCTCGCAGAACTCGAGCAGGCACTGGTCCGCTCGGGTGTGTCTGATGCTGAACTGACGGCGGTCTTCGGGACGACGGCGCCAGATGAGATCTTCGGTCGCATCAACACGAACGGAAATGACCAGATCGAGTTCTCTGAAGTCCTCGTATTTCTCGAGTCAGTTGGTGTCGATGTCACCACGCAGCTCGTGGGATTTCCTGCTCGTCCGCCGAAGAACATGCTCGAATTCGCGCTCAACATGCTCGAGGCCGTGAGTCGCGACCTCACACGAGCGAATCACACATCAGACGACTATGACCGCACCATTCCGATCAACACCGACTATGTCGGCACGACTACTTTCGATTTGGTGCAAGAGGATCTGGACTTTCTCATCTCCACTGGGTTCGCCCACACCAGTGCGTTTCTGGATGACTATGACAAGAAACGGTCGGTGTAGCGGGCGAAGCGACCCATTTCGCGGTCGAAGTTGAGACCGAGATCGTCGAATGAATACGTGTGACCACCTCTGTCGCCCTGAGGATGTGCGTCGAGGTGCTGTGACATTTCTCTGACCGTTGATTTAGGCAACTCGATACCGAGTTGGCTGTAGATACCCGAGATGACAACAAGTGCGTCTTCCAAGAATTCTTGGTGTGTGCTGTGTGTGCACCGGTGGTCGGGCAGGAATGACGATGCATCAAGGTCGACCAATCTGTCGAGCGAGTGCGAATACAGGTCAGCGTGATACGCGCCGATGGCGGTGAAGTCGACATGGTCACTGTGGGCCCAACGCAAGTTCGCGAGCAGGCTCGTCACCGACGGAAGCACGAGCATCGGGTCGCGATGTGTGAACGACAACTTTGCATCCGGGTACGTGTGCAACAACTCATCGAGTGAGTGCAGGTGCACTGGAGATTTCAACACCCAACGACGCGAAGAGGGACCACCTTGCAACATCTGCAGAACACGTTTGTGCATTGCGTATGCAGGCGTCATGTCGCATGCTTGGAGCCATTTCACGTAGCTCGGCACGTGATAACGCGCGACAAATTCCTCGCTGCGGAATGCAAATGACATCGCTGACAGACATTCCTTCGGCATGCGGGCTGAATACTCATGAATGGCGACGATGCCAGAAGCCACTGTTTGCGGAGTGCGCAATTCAATGTCGGCGAGGCCGATTCGCGGATCATCGTCACCCTCGCCAAGCGGAGCGGGGAAGAGCAATTCCCATCCGAGCGGGCCGCGCAAGGCGGGGTCGCACATCAATACTTCATGGAGAATCGTGGTGCCTGTGCGAGGTGCACCTGCGACCACCCAAGGCTCGTCGATAGAGACACTCGCGAGAGTGGGTGTATCACGAAATGTGCGTTCAATGAGCACGCGTTGAAGCAATAGGCGAGCGAGGAAACGGTGAGTGATCCATCGACCAAGCACGTGTAGTCGCGCTTCGTTTTCAAGTGCCGGCAACAGCACCGACATCGCCTCGAGTGTCGCGTTGTCCAGTTCGTCGACAATCTCGTGACGCGAACAACCAAGACTGGCTGCCGCCTGACCGGCGATGTGCTCAAGGGTGAACGGTTGCTGAGCCACGGCAGTCATCGGCCAGATGTCACCGGAGTTGATGTGCTCGACCCATGAAGGTCGTGAAGGCGGTTGCCAGGTCATCGAGAGTCGACTGTCGTGTACGGGGTGGTCATGTGCGAAAACGCCACGTCAACTGTCGACGACGCTGACGAACGCGTTCGGCCCTTTCGTGAGGGTCGATTGCGGCAGTGTCATTCGGCAAGTGAGCCCACACATCGTCGACCGGTACCACCTTTGTCGTCGGCGACGGATCAGTCGAGGCCCAGAACCATCGGAAGGTGAGGAGGCCTTCCCGGCGACCACCGGCGTCGAGCCAATTCGCACAACCTGGGTCGGTGTGCGAGATGACCATGCGAACCTTGCCGTCTGATGACACATGGGTGTCGGTGTGGTTGGTCGAGATCAAGCGGTCGAGTGGTTCGAGAAGGTCGTACCACGCAGTTTCATACAATTGGAATCCCCAATAGCGCGCAGTGGGAATGTCGGTCTCGACAATGAGAGCTGAATCGGGTGCGATGTCGTAGAAGCAGAAGCCATACCGCGCAAGTTCAAGTCCGCCAGACACCCTCATCGTCGGCGCAAAGGTGTTGGCAGGTGCAAGCGCGCGCTTCTCGCTGATGTAGTTGTTCCAGAAGCGAATCGACTCTTCAGTCGATGTGATTGCCCGCTCCATACGCGCAGCGAGCACGGTGTCATCCAATCGTGGTGTCGGCGTATCGACATCGTCGTCGATGCATTCGAGATTGAACACTGCAGGGTCGGTCTCATCC
>DAIOTI010000119.1:0-5244 GCA_036752105.1 Ilumatobacteraceae bacterium
GAAAACAAGTTGACATCGATGCCATAGGTCTCGCGGAGAATATTTGCTGCCTGTTCTGCGGCACCGAAGGCACTTCCCGAGAACACGATCGATGCGTGCGGGTTTCCTGATGCCGATGCGCGCCATTCATAGAGACCTCCGACGATGTCGGCATCAGTTACATGAGCTGGACGCGCAGGCATGACCATGTTCTCGTTGTACAGAGTGAGGTAATAGAACACGTCTTCTGGCGTGGCGCCGTACATGTGGTCGATGCCATGTTTGACGATGGCGGCAACCTCGTAGGCAAAAGACGGGTCGTACGCACGGCATGCAGGAATCGCAGATGCGAGAAGATGACTGTGTCCGTCTTGGTGCTGCAGGCCTTCCCCAAGAAGGGTGGTGCGTCCGGCGGTCGCGCCGAGCAGGAATCCACGCGTGCGTGCATCAGCTGCTTGCCACACGAGGTCGCCGGTGCGTTGCATGCCGAACATGGAATAGAAGATGTAGAAAGGCACCATGGGTACGCCGCGTACGGCGTAGCTGGTGCCGGCCGCGATGAAACTGCTCATCGAACCGGCTTCGGTGATGCCTTCTTCGAGAATGCGACCTTTCGCTGATTCGGTGTACGACAACAACAAGTCGTGATCGACAGGTTCGTATTTCTGTCCATGCGCGGCGTAGATCTTGTGTTCTCTGAACAATGAGTCCATGCCGAACGTACGTGCCTCATCGGGCACGATCGGCACCACACGGTCACCGAAGTTGTCGTCACGCAACAAGTTGCGCAGCAGCCGAGTGAAGCCCATGGTGGTGCTGACTGCTTGCTCACCCGAGCCGGCATCGAACTCGGTGAAGGCGTCGGCATGCGGCAGGGTCAGAGGACGTCGAGTGCGCGTGGTGCGACGAGGGAGGTACCCGCCAAGTGCACGGCGACGTTCCTGCAAGTACTGGTATTCGACCGAGTCTTCTGGTGGGCGGTAGTAGGGCGGGTCTTCAGCTTCGATCGCTTCGTCAGGAATTTCGTTCTCAAGATGAAGTCGCTCGCGCAGACGTCGAAGCTGCGCTGCGTTCATCTTCTTGATCTGATGTGTCGCGTTGCGGCCTTCGATGTCTGAACCAAGTGTCCAACCTTTGATGGTCTTACACAAGATGGCTGTAGGACGACCAGAGCCGAGGTTCTCGACTGCGGCACGGTACGCCGCGTACAACTTGCGGTAGTCATGTCCGCCTCGTGGCAAGAGACGCAAGTCGTCGTCGCTCAGGTGGGCCACCATTTCGCGCAGACGCGGATCGGGGCCGAAGAAGTGATCTCGAATGTACGCCCCGTCTTCGATGGTGTAGCGCTTGAACTCACCGTCGAGAGGGGTGTTCATCTTGTTGAGTAACACGCCGTCGACATCGCGGGCGAGAAGTTCGTCCCACTTGGAACCCCAGATCACTTTGATGACGTTCCAGCCGGCACCACGAAACACGGCTTCCAACTCTTGGATGATCTTGCCATTTCCACGAACCGGACCGTCGAGTCGTTGCAAGTTGCAGTTCACGACGAACACCAGATTGTCCAACTGTTCCCGAGCGGCAAGCGACAATGCACCCAGTGTCTCTGGTTCATCGGTCTCTCCGTCGCCGATGAAGCACCACACGCGACTCTGACCAGAATCGTCGATCTCGCGATTCAGCAGATAGCGGTTGAAGCGTGCCTGATAGATGGCCGTGATTGGTCCCAGCCCCATCGACACGGTCGGAAACTCCCAATAGTCAGGCATGAGACGTGGGTGCGGATAGCTCGACAGACCTGCACCGTTGCGTCCAATCTCGCGACGAAAATGGTCGAGGTCGTCTTCGTGAATGCGACGTTCAAGAAATGACCGGGCGTAGATGCCTGGAGCAGTGTGTCCTTGGAAATAGACATGGTCGCCCACGTTGCCGTCGTCTTTGCCGCGGAAGAAATGGTTGAAGCCAATCTCGTACAAGCTTGCAGAGCTCGCAAAGGTCGAGAGGTGTCCTCCAATGCCCTCTGCGTGATGGTTCGCACGCGACACCATGACCGCTGCGTTCCAGCGAATGTAGGCACGAATGCGACGTTCGATGTGGTCGTCACCTGGAAACCAAGGCTCATGTTCGCGCGGGATGGTGTTCACGTACGGCGTCGACACGGTGGCCGGAAAGCTGACATGGGATTGTTGTGCACGCTCGAGAAGACGCGACAGCAGATACCGGGCCCTGGTCTTGCCATGCGTGTCGACCACGGCGTCCAGTGACTCGAGCCACTCTTTCGTTTCGCCCGGATCAATGTCGGGAAGTTGATGCACCGAACCGTCGAAAATCATGCGGTTATTCTCGCATTTCTCGGAGGTTCACTGTACGACGCAGGTGAATTGTGTGACTGGTGCACCATTTCTGACTCTCGGTGTCCGACAATGGACAGGTGCAGGCCGATTCGCCACAGGCGTCACTTTTTGATGACGGGTCGACAGATGACGAGTCGCGTGTGCGCCGGCGTGAAGGGCGACAGACCGTGCGCGTGTACACCGATGGTGCGTGTTCAGGAAACCCGGGGCCCGGCGGCTGGGCATGGGCGACAGCACCACGGGGCGAGGTACGTGCAAGCGGCGGAGAAGGTCACACCACCAATCAACGCATGGAAATCGTCGCGACCTTGCGAGCGCTCGAACATTTCTACGAGGAAGATGTCGATGTGATCGTGGTATCGGACAGTAACTATGTCGTGAAGTGTTTTCAGGATCGTTGGTGGGAGGGATGGTTGTCACGTGGTTGGAAAAATTCGCAGAGACAACCAGTTGCCAACCGTGATCTGTGGGAACCGCTCATCGCGCTCGTTCGCAGGCGCGGGGGAGTGACCATTGAATGGGTGAAAGGTCATAGTGCCGACCCGATGAACGACCTGGTCGATGCGCTGGCAGTGGAGGAATCCCGCAAACATTCAGGCTGAGCGTCGGTGCTGCCATTCCGCTCGAGTAGGCCAGTGTCGAACCGGTCTTCTAGCCTTGCGCACCTATGGATATTTCAGGTGTAAGTGCAATCGTCACCGGCGGTGCGTCGGGAATCGGAGAGGCGACGGTGCGTCTGCTCGCCAAGCGTGGGGCAAAGGTGGTCATCGCTGACCTCGAGCGTCAGGCCGACAAGGGCAACGCGCTCGCAAAGGAAGTCGGCGGGTCGTTTTGTGCCGTCGATGTGACGAAGACCGACGACATCATCAACGCCGTCGAGATGGCGAAGTCGATGGGCCCGCTTCGCGTGTTGGTGAACTCAGCAGGAATCGGTTTTGCTCAGCGCACCATTGGCAAGGACGGTAAGTACGAGTCAGCGGCGAACATCGACGTGTTCCGCAAGGTCATCGAGATCAATCTCATCGGAACGTTCGATGCCATTCGCATCGCAGCAACGGCGATGAGTCAAACCGAACCACTCGAATACGGCGAGCGAGGCGCAATCGTCAACATTGCGTCAGTTGCGGCATTCGACGGTCAAATTGGTCAGAACGCCTACTCTGCTTCGAAGGGTGGTGTCGTCGGTATGACATTGCCAGTGGCGCGTGACCTCTCGGCTGTCGGCATTCGCGTGAACACCGTCGCACCGGGACTTATCGACACACCGATCTACGGCACCGGCGAGGGCAGCGAAGCGTTCAAGGCCAATCTTCAGAAGGGCGTGTTGTTCCCGCAGCGTCTCGGTGACCCGGCGCAACTTGCGTCGATGGTTCTCGAGTGCGTCACCAACAGTTACATGAATGCCGAGACCATCAGGGTCGACGGCGGCATTCGTATGCCACCTAAGTGACGCGTCACTGAGTGACGTTCAACGTCGACAATCTCAGGTCGTGTAGTCCGCGTTGATGCGGACATAACCATCGGTCAGGTCGCAGCCCCACACGGTGCTGCGACCTTTTCCGTTGTTCAGGTCGACCACGATGCGCACTGTGTCGCCCTTCATGTAGCTGGCGAGCACCAGCAGCCCTGCGTCGTCGACGCGGCTCGGGAAAACCTCTTGGTCGCCGAAGCTGATGACCACCTTGTTCTGATCGATGTCTGCGTCGTTTACTTTTCCCACGGCCATGGCTACGCGACCCCAATTGGGGTCTGCGCCGTGCACTGCGGTCTTGACCAGTGGCGAATTGACGATCGACTTGGCCACTCGCTTCGCTTGCTCATCGTCACGTGCACCTGTGACATGAACTTCGATCAGTTTTTCGGCCCCCTCGCCGTCACGAGCAACTTGCTTCGTGAGCGACGAAAGCACTTCGTGGAGAGCATTCTCGAACGCCGACACCTCGACGGCACCCGCTACTCCGCTCGCCAGGATGATCGCAGTGTCGCTGGTCGAGGTGTCGGTGTCGACACTGACGCAATTGAGCGTCTTGTCGATGACACGGCGATGGACGGCATCGAGCTCGGACGCATCGACTTGCGCATCAGTGAACACCAGTGCGATGAGCGTCGCCATGTTCGGTTCGATCATGCCCACGCCTTTGGCCACTCCGACGATGCGTGCTGAACTTCCGTGCACGCTCGCTTGAGCGACCTTGTGCACGGTGTCTGTCGTCATGATGCCCCGTGCCACCGCAACTGCGTCATCACCAGGAAGTGGGACAGGGATCGCGGCAATGCCGGTGCGGATGCGCTCGATGGGGTAGGCACGGCCGATGACGCCGGTCGAAGCGATGAGTACGTCGTGTGCGGCGATACCAAGCCGAGAGGCGACGAGTTCGGTCACTTCTCGTGCATGTGCCGCGCCAGTTTCTCCGGTGGCGACGTTCGCATTTTTCGAGATCACGACGACTGCGCGAGGTGACCCGACCGTCAGATGTTCACGAGACAGAAGCACACTTGGCCCAGCGAAACGACTTTGCGTGAAGACACCGGCAGCCGCCACGTGTCCGTCGGCCATCACCACAGCGAAGTCATCGGTGTCGTCCTTGATGCCGATGTTGGTGACGAAGCTCGTGAACCCTGAAGGCAACGGGAGACTAGAGATGGGAGAGTCGCTGCGATCAGTCACGGAATTTGTCTAGCACCGGTAGAGACTCGATTGACGCTTACGCTGTGTCCATGCGCACACTCATCGCCAATGGAACCGTGGTGACGGCGACGTATCGACGAGAGGCCGATGTGTTGGTGGACGGTGAACGAATCGAGGCCGTCTTTGATCGTGGTCAGACCCCGTCTGGACTCGATGTGAAGTCGATAGATGCCACGGACTGCTTCGTCATTCCCGGTGGAGTCGACGCTCACGTGCACATGC
>DAIOTI010000120.1:0-1966 GCA_036752105.1 Ilumatobacteraceae bacterium
CAAGCGCAACGCGCAGCAAGTCGTCGCATGCCCGCCGCGACATGCGAGACGCGACGCGCGACATCACTCGCGCACTCACCGAGGGCCTCGCCAGGCGGACTCCTGCCGAAAACAGGCTCATCAAGAGCCGGCCACTTCGAGTGCTTGCCTGGGCAGCTGCTGGCGTCGTTGTTCTGGCGGTGGCGGCCGCCTTCTTTGTGTTTCCCATGCGGGATTACTTCAAGCAACACGAGGCCCTCGCACAACGCAGTGCTGAATTCGAAGCACTTGCCGATGCGAATGAACAACTTCAAGATGAAATCGATGCGCTTCAGACACCAGCAGGTGTCGTTGCCGCTGCCCGATCAGAATTGGGCTACGTGTACCCCGGAGAACGGCGCGTCAACCTGCTGCAGATGCCCAATCTGCCGACCACCCTTCCGGTCTCATGGCCGTATTCGATGGTGACCAACATCATGTCGATCCGCATCGTCGAAACTGCTCGACAGGGCGGGCCACTCGGCGGCCTTCAACCCTGACAATTGTCGCGCCCACCAAGGGTCACAGACAGCCCATTCCGGTCACCACCTCGGCTTAACCACCCCCGTCACCGCCTCGCTAGTCTCGCGGTACGCAAAGTCGCACCTAGGCAACGACTGTGTCTCGATCGGGGGTCCTCGTGGGTGGAAGCATTCTTGGAAACCGGGTTCTTCGTAAAGAAGACCCGAAGTTCCTCACTGTCGGAGGCAAGTACGTCGACGACCTCCTCGATGAATCGTTGCTCGCCGGTGCGCTGCATGTGACCTACGCACGCAGCACTGTCGCCCACGGAAAGATCCTTTCGATCGACACGAGCGACGCGGCTTCAATGCCCGGAATCGTCGCGGTGTTCACTGGCGCAGACCTCGGACTCACTCCCCAGCCAGCGACATTCAACCCGATGGTTGCGCGATCAGCTCTTGCCATGGACAAGGTTCGCTACGTCGGCGAACCCATCGTCGCCATCATCAGCGAGACGCGTGAGCAAGGTGAAGATGCTGCTGAGATGGTGATCGTCGACTACGACATTCTCGAAGCGCTCACTGATCTCGAACAGGCGCTCACCAGTTCGACCCACATTTACGAGTCGTGTGGCAGCAACGCCGTGTTCGACACCACGGCACTCGGCATGCCCGACAACACCGGCGATGCATTCTTCGAAGGCTGCGAAGTCGTGGTGAAACAACGCGTGCTCAACCAGCGCGTGGCGCCTTGCCCGCTCGAAGTTCGCGGTGCCGCGGTCGCATGGGTCGACGGTCGTCTGTATCAGTGGTTGTCGACTCAACATGCACAGGGTGCACGCGATTCCATCGCAGCTGCGAACGGACTCGACGCTTCACAAGTCCGCGTGATCACCCCCGATGTCGGTGGTGGTTTCGGAGCAAAGATCGGTTCGTACCCTGAAGAGCAGTTGCTTGGTCGCCTCTCGAAAGAAGTCGGTAAGCCCCTGCGTTGGCGTGAGACTCGCAGTGAGTCCATGATGGCCCTCGGTCACGGCCGTGCCCAGGTGCAGTACCTCACCATCGGTGGAACTCGTGATGGTCACGTGACTGCGTACCAGATGCACGTGCTGCAGGACTGTGGTGCATGGTTTGACATGGGCGCGATCCTCGCACCTTTCATGACACGCCCGATGTCCTCTGGGGTGTATGCCATTCCAAAAATCGAGTGTCGTACGACATCCGTCATCACGAACACCACACCCGTGGTCGCCTATCGCGGTGCGGGTCGTCCAGAGGCCACTGCGGCAATTGAGCGGGCAATGGATCTCTTCGCTGCTGAGATCGGCATGGACGCCGCTGAGGTTCGCCGCAAGAATCTCATTCCGAAATTCGATGAACCACACACGACAGTCATCGGTCAGACCTATGACGTCGGCGACTACGAAGTGGCTCTCGACAAAGCCTTGAATGCCGCCGACTACACCGCACTTCGCGCCGAGCAGGCT
>DAIOTI010000120.1:1976-5196 GCA_036752105.1 Ilumatobacteraceae bacterium
GAGCAGGCTCGTCGTCGTTCGTCCGGTGACGTGAAGCAACTTGGCATCGGAGTCTCGGTATATGTCGAGATCACGGGTGGCGTTCCACCGATGGGTGAAACAGCGAAGGTCGAAATCACCGATGACGGTCGCGCGATTGTCTACACCGGCACATCGCCACACGGACAGGGACATGCGACCGCATGGTCGATGCTCACCAGCGAGCAGACCGGCATTCCGATGGAAAACGTCGAACTGGTGTGGGGCGACACCGACCTGGTGCCTTCCGGCGGCGGAACCATGGGTTCCCGCTCGCTACAGCAAGGTGGCGTGGCAGTGTTCAAGGTCGCCGGCCAAGTTGTCGACAAAGCAAAATCAATTGCTGCTCGCTTACTCGAAGCAAACGAAGAAGACATCGTGCTCGACCGTGATCGCGGCGCCTTCCACGTGGCAGGTACGCCAGCTGTGTCAAAGACCTGGGCCGAACTCGCGATTGCGGCGAAGGCAGACGGTGGCTTGAAGCACGAGGAAATGCACAGCGTCGCGAGTGCGACTTTCCCGTTCGGTGCACACGTATCGGTCGTCGAAGTCGACACCGAAACAGGCAAAGTTTCGTTGCTGAAGCAGATTGCGTGCGACGACGCTGGAAAGGTGCTGAACCCCTTGTTGCTTGACGGCCAGATTCACGGCGGCGTGGCTCAAGGTGCCGCACAGGCATTGCTCGAAGAAGTGCGATACGACGCCGACGGCAACCCAGTCACTTCGAACCTCGCGGACTACGCGTTCATCTCGGCAGCCGAGATGCCCGACATTCAAGTTGTCCATATGGAAACGCCGACGTTCGTCAACCCACTCGGAGTCAAGGGCATCGGAGAGTCGGGAACCATCGGATCCACACCAGCGGTTCAATCAGCTGTCATCGACGCCCTCTCTCATCTCGGAATACGACACATCGACATGCCGTGCACGCCCATGCGTGTGTGGGAAGCACTGCACGGAAGGAAGTGAGCAGACCATGAAAGTCTCAATGAAAGTGAACGGCGTGAACCGTGACGGTGACATCGAGCCACGCACGCTGTTGGTGCAGTACATCCGGGAACATCTCGGTCTCACCGGCACCAACATCGGTTGTGACACTTCGAGCTGTGGTGCATGCACTGTGCACGTGAACGGCGAATCAGTGAAGAGTTGCACGATGCTCGCCGTGCAAGCCGACGGATGTGACGTTCTCACCATCGAAGGTCTCGCAAAGGGTGACGAGATGCACCCGATGCAGAAGGCCTTCATGGAGAACCATGGCCTGCAGTGCGGATATTGCACCCCGGGAATGGTGATGGCCGCGATCGGTCTGCTCAAGGAGAACCCGAATCCCACCGAGGAAGACGTGCGTATCGGTCTTGAAGGCACCCTCTGCCGCTGCACCGGTTACCACAACATTGTCAAGTCCGTGCTTGCCGCGGCCAAGAGCTGAAGGATCGACCATGATTCCTGCACCATTCGATTACAAACGTGCCGGCTCTGCAGCTGAGGCAATTTCCATCGTCGGTCAGTACGGAGATGACGCCAAGTTTCTTGCTGGTGGCCACTCGCTGCTTCCGCTCATGAAGTTGCGTCTCGCGCAACCAGCTGTGTTGGTCGACATTGCTCGCGTGAGCGACCTGTCGTATATTCGCGATGCGGGCGACCACGTCGCCATCGGCGCACTCACTCGACACACCGAACTCGAACATTCATCGCTGCTGCAACAACATGTGCCGCTTCTGTCACACGCCGCAAGTCATGTGGGCGACCCACAGGTACGACACCGCGGGACGCTCGGCGGATCGATCGCGCACGCCGACCCGGCATCTGACTTGCCTGCGACAACTCTTGCGCTTGGTGCAACATATGTTGCACAGGGCCCGAATGGCACCCGAGAGATCGCTGCCACGGACTTTTACAAGGGTTTTCTCGAGTCCGCTCTTGCAGCCGACGAGATGCTCACTGAAATTCGTGTGCCGAAGATGGACGGCGCCGGATGGTCATTCCAGAAGTTCAACCGACGCGCCCAGGACTGGGCCATTGTCGGTGTCGCAGCCTGGCGCAAGGGTTCCAATGCCGGAGTGGCACTCGTGAACATGGGATCAACTCCCATCCTTGCTTCTTCCGTGAATCAAGCGATCTCACAAGGCTCTTCAGTGGAAGATGCTGCTCGTCTTGCATCGAACGAAGCAGAGCCACAAGACGACATGAATGCCTCTGCTGACTACCGACGCCACCTGGCGTCGGTGTTGGTGCGGCGCGCACTCGAACAATCCTCCCGCTGACGTCACACGACGCCACGACAACGGCGGTGAGCAGCGAACGCTGGCTACGTCATCGACGTGCCGTGCTCGTCGTGTACTGCCTGGTCTTTGTCTGGAGCGCGAAACAGTTCGGCATACCCGTCGATCGCCTTGCGGTGTTGGCGTGGATCTTTGCCGCCTTCATGTGCGGTGCCATCGGACGGCCACGGGACGAAGTCAAACAGTCATTTCGCGACTGGGCCGTCGTGTTCGGCATCTACATGTTCTACGACTACAGCAGAGGAATCGCCGATCAATTGGGCATTCCTGTCAACTTTGCTGGCCCGCGCGATGTCGACCGATTCTTGTTCTTCGGGGTCGACCCGAATGTCTGGATGCAGGAGCGCTTCTACGTGCGTGGTGACATCAAGTGGTACGACGTGCTCGGTTCGATCATCTACATGACACACTTTGTTTTTCCCGTGGCGCTCGCAGTGTTTCTTCGCTGGCGAGGCCGAGAGCGTTGGGTGTTGTACGTGCGTCGACTCGGCCTCATGCTCGTGGGTGGCGTGGTCGGCTACATCGCCTACCCTGCCGCACCACCCTGGATGGCGGCAAAGAACGGCTACATCGACAAGATCGACCGCATCACCGGTCGTGGTTGGTCGGAGTTGAATCTCGACACCGTCTCGAAGACCTTTGATCGTGGCGTGGCTGTTCTCAATCCGGTCGCCGCGATGCCCTCGCTACACGCAGCCACCGCGCTGCTCGTCGTGATGTGGTTCTTCCCTAATCGCTCGTGGTGGACACGAGTTGCGCTACTGCTGCATCCGATCGGCATGACCGTCGCTTTGGTGTACTTCGGCGAGCATTACGTGATCGATGCTCTCGCCGGATTCCTGCTGGTGCTCCTGGCGTGGCGTGGGTCCGACTGGTGGGAGCGACGGTCGTTCGCTACGAACTGAACTGAATGACGG
>DAIOTI010000121.1:0-5190 GCA_036752105.1 Ilumatobacteraceae bacterium
CCTGGTGGCGCGACGAGCCCTGCACCCCCATGTGCCGCCAACGCCTCGCGGAGATCGGCGAGGACTTCTTCTACGGGGAGTGACTCAGACAAGTGCGGGCGTGCCGCGGAATGTGCCTGGGTCACCAGGCGCAGGAATCGTCGGTTTGCTCCAACTCACCAGCGACGCGATTTCATTCGACACTTCGCGCCACGATTCGGCTGACCAACCTTGTGCAGCTGCAGGAATGGTGCCATCGCCACGGACGAGCACGAATGCAGGCAGCTCGGTGAGGCCAAGAGCACGAATGACAGTGCGATCGGGGTCGGTGAACACCAAGAATTCATCGGCCAATGGCCCGAGGAATGTGCGAGCTTCATCTGCGTCACAAGCGATGATCCAGTTCACGCGTACACCCGCACCTGCGAATTGGTTCATGATGCGGGAGGCGGTCTTCAAGATCCATGCACTCTCGTTGGTGTAGGGATCGACAACCACCGACGCGAGATGGAAGGTCATCAGCCATTCGCGCAAGGGCCGTGCGTCACCCGAGAGGGGAGTCAGAGTCACATCAAGATTCGGGTTGGGGAGCTGTGTCACGAGGACGACGCTAGTTCAGCGCCACTAGCGTTCGGAAGGTGCACCCCATCGAACACCTGCGATATGTGGCGCGAGCTCATGGTGCAGACCCTGTCGAGGTGGCGCTCGAGGCTGCTGAGGCACTTGTGCACATGGTGCGAGATCCGGCCGGAGTCGTGGTGTCGGCACGACGCATGATGGAGCACCATCCGGACAATTCGTCACTGTGGTGGATGTGTGCTCACGCGGTCACATCGATGGAGCCACAGGCCGCAATCCGCGAGTGCGTTCGAACGCTGAGTACCGATGCGACATCTGCGATGTTGCAAGCCGAGTTACCGACCGACGCAACGGTGTGTACGGCGGGATGGTCAGGACATCTTGTCGACGCAGTCGTACGTCGAGGCGATGTGCGTGTGCTGGTCGTTGATTCACTCGGTGAAGGCCAAGACGCACTTCGTGTGTTCGCACGCCGCGGTGTCGACGCTGAACTCGTCGCACCTGAAGGAATTGCGGCAGCAGTGGCGGCAAGTGATGTCACGATCGTGACGGCGAAGGCCACGAGTCGTGACGGGGTTCTTTGTGCGGGTGGGGCTTTGCCCCTGGTCGCTCTTGCTCGCCTCCTCGACCGTCCGTCATGGCTCGTCGCGCCAGAGGGCGTGCATCTTGCGCCATCTTTATGGCAAGCAATGAAAGAAGACTTGTGTGGCAGACCCGATTCGTGGGCTTCGGGCTATGACGTCATGGAGTGGGCTTATGTCTCACACATCGTCGATGGGACGGGAATCGTCGATGTCGAGAGATATCTGGCAAGGGTGTCGTGCCCCGACGCGCCAGAGTTGTTGCGCCGAAGTGCCATCTGAGCACCGTGCCACGACCTCAGCTCGGGGGTCGCTTTCGGTCTAAGTTGACGCCATGGCAAACAAGCGTGGTTCTATCCAGATGACATCAGAGGAAATCGACGAATTCCTCGCCGGCCGACATGTCATGAACATCGCGACAATCGGACCGACCGGCCACCCGCACCTCGTTGCCATGTGGTACGCGATGATCGACGGCAAGCCGGCATTCTGGACATTCGGCAAGGCACAGAAGATCAACAACCTTCGTCGTGACTCGAAGATCACGGCGTTGGTCGAAGACGGAGAGCAATACAACGAGCTTCGTGGGGTCGAATTGGTCGGTACCGGTCGCATCATCGAGGACTACGACGAGATCCTGAACATCGGCACTGTCGTGGCCGAAAAGTACAACGGCGAAATTGCTGTCAGCGAGCTCGCACTGCCGTTCATTCGAAAGCAGGCAGAAAAACGGCTCGGAGTGGTGATCGACGTGGAGAAAGTGGTCAGCTGGGACCACAACAAACTCGGCGGGGGCTACTGACACTTCGAGCGTCGCGAGGTGCGCGGCAGACGCCGCGAGCCTCTACATCAGTAATTCAGCGATGGCCTCGGCCATCGTGATGATGCGTTCAGCATTGGTCACGTGAAGGTTCTCGATCATCTTCCCGTCGAGCTGCACCACGCCCTTGCCCTGGCTGGTGGCCTCGGTGAAGGCCGCGATCACTCGACGTGCATGGTCAACTTCGGCTTCGCTCGGTGCCCACACGTCATTTGCGATTGCGACTTGATCGGGGTGAATCAACGTCTTGCCGTCGAATCCCATGTCCTTGCCTTGGCTGCATTCGGCGCGTAATCCGTCTGAGTTCTTGATGTCGTTGAAAACGCCGTCAAGAATCGGCTTGCCGGCCTCGCGCGCAGCAAGGAGGGCGAGCGCCAGATGGGGAGTCAGCGGATGACGGCTCGGCACCTGCACGGCGCGCAATTCTTTGGCGAGGTCGTTGGTGCCCATGACGAGTACGGACACGCGAGGGTGGGCACAGATGGAACGGGCGTCGAGAATCGCCGTCGGAGTCTCGAGCATGCACCAGATCGTCATGGTTGCCGGAGCTCCGGCTGCATCGAGGCGTCGCGAGACGTCGTCGAGTGTCGCAACAGAGTCGACTTTGGGAATGACGACTGCGTGGGCGCAACTCTTGGCTGCTGCCGCGAGGTCATCGGCACCCCACGGTGTATCGAGCCCATTGCAACGGATGGTGATCTCGCGCTTGCCGTACGCACCAGATGACGCAGCCGCCACTGCATTTGCACGAGCGGCATCTTTTGCATCGGGTGACACGGCGTCTTCGAGATCGAATATCAGCGCGTCGGTAGCGATTGTCTTTGCCTTCTCGAGTGCACGCTCGTTTGCGGCCGGCATGTAGAGAACTGAGCGACGTGGACGATTCTGGTGCATGTGGTCCTCCGGAATCAGGATGAAAAGCCGTAACGCGCTGCAAGTTCAGGGTCGCGTGCAGCAAGTTCTCGAGCAAGCTCGACCACGACCCGACACTGCTTCACCGATGCATCGTCTTCCATTTTCCCGTCGAGCATGATGGCACCGGTTCCGTCACCCATGGCATCGATGACGCGTTGTGCTTGCGCAACGTCTTCTGGGCGCGGGCTGAACACTCGCTTGGCGATGTCAATTTGAACTGGGTGGAGACTCCATGCACCGACGCAGCCGAGCAGATACGCATTGCGGAATTGGTCTTCGCATGCGGTGACATCTTTGATGTCACCGAATGGTCCGTAGAACGGAAGAATCCCGTGAGTGACGCATGCATCGACCATTCGCGCCAGTGTGTAGTGCCACAAGTCTTGCTGAAACACCGGACGTGCAGCATCGGGGTTGTTCGCGTCGGGGTCTTGTCGCACCACATAATCGGGGTGGCCGCCACCTACGCGCGTGGTCTTCATGCGACGGTTGGCGGCGAGGTCGGCCGGTCCGAGTGACAGACCTTGCATGCGAGGGGAAGCACCACAGATGTCCTCGATGTTGACCATGCCACGTGCCGTCTCGAGGATCGCATGCAAGAGAATCGGACGTGTCAGCTTTGCTCGTGCTTCGAGTTGGGCAAGAAGCCTGTCGACGTAATGGATGTCTTCTGGCCCTTCGACCTTCGGAATCATGATGACGTCGATCTTGTGTCCGACTGCAGACACGATCTCAGTGAGGTCGTCGAGAAACCACGGTGAATCGAGTGAGTTGACGCGAGTCCATAGTTGGGTCGCTCCGAAATCGATGCGTTTTGCGACGTCGATGAGCCCGCGCCGCGCCGCTTCTTTGTCGGCCATGGGAATGGCATCTTCGAGATTTCCGAGAATGATGTCGACTGTGGGGATGACTTCCGGCAACTTGGCCACAACTTTGTCGAGGTGTGGTGGAAAGAAATGGATGACTCGGCTTGGGCGGAACGGAATCTCGCGCAAGGGCTCAGGGGCACCGGCGGCGAGAGGTTTGAAGAAATCACGAGCGGAACGCACGAACCAAGAGTAGGGGACACCTACGCTTTCGGCATGGTCGCACCCTTCGATGCCGTGCTGTTCGATGCAGGCGGAGTGTTGGTGGTGCCAGATCCCGTGGTGCTGAAACCCCTGCTCGACTACTACGGAGCGACCGCCGACCATGCCGGTCACGTGCGCGCTCACTACGCCGGCATGGCGGCCAAGTCACGGGCTCGGTCGAGCGAGAGCGACTGGAGTTCGTACAACAGTGCATATGTCGACTGTGTCGGTGTACCGCCGGTGAATCACGATGACGCGGTGTTCGTCTTGAGTCGGACGCGGACCGCTCACTTGTGGAGGCACCCTTTGCCTGGTTCTGCTGAAGCGTTGCTCGCGTTGCATCATCGCGGAGTACCGATCGGCGTGGTGAGCAACGCGAGCGGGCAAATCGAGGACATTCTCAATCGAAGCGGCGTGTGTCAGGTCGGTGAGGGTCGTGGAGCACCGATGCGTTGCATCGTGGACAGCCACGTCGTCGGAGTGTCGAAACCAGATCCTGCAATCTTCGATCATGCATTGCCGCATTTCGCCGATGTCGACCGCTCACGCATCGCCTATGTGGGTGACTCGCTCGTCATGGACGTCGAAGGCTCGCGCGCAGCCGGTTTGATTCCTTATCTCATGGATCCATACGGCGACATGGTCGATGCGCCGGCGACACGAATCAGCTCGCTGTTGCAGCTGCTTTGATTCGAAGAAGTCCGTCGAGCGGCGTCAGGCGGTTTCGCACAGACGCTTGGCTACGACTTTCAGGCACAACGTTTCATCGGCACCTTCGAAGATAGACAGCACTCGTGCGTCGACGAAGAGTCGTGACACGGAATACTCCTCGGCATACCCGTAGCCGCCGTGAATCTGCATCGCTTCGCGTGTGACCCACTCGGCGGCTTTGCACACGTAGGCCTTCAGCATGCTGGCTTCCATCGCGCCCTCACCTTTGCCCATGAGACGCGCGACGGCGTACGAGAACTGGCGACTTGCCTGAGTGACGGCGGCCATCCGACCGAGCTTCACTTTTGTCAACTCGTATTCAGAGATGTTGTTGCCGAACACCATTCGGTTCTCGGCATAGTCACGAGCCGCCTCATATGCCGCTTGCATGACGCCGACAGCGCGGGCCGCTGTTTGCAGGCGACCATTTTCGAACCCGGCCATCTGCAGATAGAAGCCCTTTCCGATGCCGCCCTCTTCTCCGATGAGGTTTGCTGCTGGAACCCACCAGTTCTCGATGGCAATTTCGTAAGAG
>DAIOTI010000122.1:0-5176 GCA_036752105.1 Ilumatobacteraceae bacterium
TCGTCGACACCTTGTCCTTCGGTGTCCACGAGATGCACGTTCGGGCGATTGAACGTAGGTAAGTACTCATCGTGGAAACATGGGCGCTTGCAGCTCTGGCCGTACCACGGCTTCAACTTCTCAGCAGTTTCCGGATCTTTCACGATCTCTTCGATACGGGCACGAATGCCTTCCATGTTCTCGTGATCGATTCGATCCATACGCTCGGCATCTGCATCGTCTTTCGGCACGGCCTTGGTGTCGATCCACAACATCTTCGTCCATGCGTCGTCGATCATGTCGACGTCTGGTTGACCACCCGTCACCACCTGGGTGAAGTTGCGCATGCGCTCCATCTGCCAGCCCGGCTTCAACGACTTGAACCACTCTGGGTCTGTGATCTTGTTGTTACGAATGCCGACACTTGCTGCAGTGCGCTGGAACACGTACAACTCTTTGGCCGACTCACCCAGTTTCGGAACGACCTGAACTGCCGTCGCACCAGTACCGATGATGCCTACTCGCTTGTCGGCGAGCTTTTCCATCTTCTCTTGCGGCGCGCCACCGGTGTACGAGTAGTCCCAACGGCTGGTGTGGAACTTGCGGCCCTTGAACTTCTCGATGCCCTTGATGCCGGGCAACTTCGCCTTGTGCAGAACGCCACCAGCGATGACGACGAACTTCGACGTCAGCACGTCACCGCGTGAGGTCTTCGTGATCCATCGCTTCGACGCTTCGTCCCAGCGCATGTCTTCACACTCGGTTTGGAACAGTGCATTCGAGTAGAGGTCGAAGTGACGGCCGAGTAGTTGGCAGTACGCAAAAATTTCGGTTGCTTTCGAGTACTTCTCTTTCGGCATGTAACCGGTCTCTTCGAGAAGTGGAAGATAGATGTACGACTCAACGTCGCAGGCACAATTTGGATAGCGGTTCCAGTACCACGTGCCGCCGAAGTCACCGGCTTTCTCGATGATGCGGAAACTGCGAATGCCCTTCTTCGTGAGGAACGACCCGGTCAACATGCCACCGAACCCGCCACCGACCACGACGACATCGACTTCTTCGATTCGTGCATCACGAGTGAAATTCGGATCTGCAAAAGGATCGCGATCGAACTCTTCGTAGTCGCCCTTCAACTCTTTGTACTGGGCGTTTCCTTCAGGCCGCTTGTTCAAACGCTTTTCGCGCTCGATGCGGTACTTCTCTTGAGCCTGTTCGAAAGTGAGCCTCGCCATGATTCCTCCTGGCCGCAATTAGGGCCTCAACTAATGGCTGACATTACTACCCATCATCGCGGCGCCAAACAGACCCGATGTTCCTCCGCACACCCCTCGTCTACCTTGCTTTCATGGGCAGTTTCAATAATCGACTCACTCTGTTTCTCGTCGCAGGCGGTGCTGCATCGCTCGGTGTCATTGGCGTGGTTCGCCCGGTCACGAACGCTCTCACAGGTGCACCCGGCGCAACTGTCAGCATGTCGAGCAGCACCACGACATCACCGAATTCGTCACTGCCTGGCGGCACCACGTCGACTACTTCGCCCACACGGGTCACGACGCCGGTGGAGGATCCGAACGATTCCCATCCCCCAGCTCCCGACTGGGGCGACGCCATCGTCGACCTCGATCAGCGACTTGATGCTGTCATCACTCGCGTCGACACGCTTTCGGGCGCACTCGACGACACGGCCGACGTCGCACGCGACGCAAAGTCGATAGCGAAGTCTGTGTCGGCAGACCTCGCCACCATCCGCGACGACCTCGCAGGCACCATTGGCGACATCACCCGCATGAAACAAGACGTCGCCGGGGCACTCGAACGTCTCACCATCATCACCGACCAGGTCGCACGCAAGCTCAGCAAGATGAACAACGATGGCAACTACACCGGTCCACTTGCTCCGAATCAAATTTTGCCGCAACTACGCCCGAGCGACATCGCAGGTGATTGGCCACTCAATCGCACCACCGACTATCTCGATGCGTCGAAAATCAACGTTGACTTCGGTGGCTGTTACGCCGACTCGCGATACAACACCGTGCTGAGTGTCGACCCGTTCCGTCGACTTCAATGTCTGCGCTTGCCGCGCTGAATCGACCTGTCAGGCCCGACGTCGTAGTACCACCCACACGAAGCGTTGCTCCGCGCCCCACGGCGTGGTGTGTGCTGATCGCCACGACTCGACGACCTCGAAGTCGTCGCTGAATTGCGCCGCAAGAGCAGACTCTGAATAGCGAACAATGGAGAGACCAGAACATTGCTCCGGACCGTCGTCTGCGAATGTCGCCACGACGGCGACACCACCGGGTCGAACCGCATCGGCCATCGCGGCTTTGTATCCGCCACGCATGTGTTCGGTCGTCATGAAGTGAAAGACGGCTCGGTCATGCCACAGCTCAAACGTGCGAGCCGGATGCCATGTTGTGACGTCAGCGGTCACAAATGTCGGCTGGACAGTTGCTGAAGCAAGCCGCCGTCGTGTGTTTGCGAGTGCTGCATCAGACACGTCGAGAACTGTCACGTCGGAGAACCCGTCGGCGAGAAGGTGATCGGCGAGCTGAGATGCCCCTGCTCCGATATCGATGATGGAATCATTCGGATGCACGAAACGCTCGATGACGTCGAGCGACGTGCGTGGAACCGCCTCGAACCAACTGACCTCGGTCGGGTCCTTGGACTCGTAGATCTTCTGCCAATGACTTTCGATGTCACCCATGGTGTCCGACTTTGTCCATCACTATGACCAAGTTATATGGCGTTCTCTACACTGAACACGTGGCAACACGAGTCGTCATCACCGGCAGCGGAGTACCGCATGTGCAAGCCGGTCGCGCAGGCGCCGGAGTGCTCGTCACTCACGAGAAAGTCCGATTGCAATTCGATGCCGGTCGTGCGACGACACTTCGTCTTGCCGAAGCCGGAGTGGCCCCTCGACAGTTGTCGGCACTCTTCATCACTCATCATCACTCGGATCACCTCACAGGACTCACCGACGTGTTGTTCACCAGGTGGCTCGAGAGCCACGGCCGCTACAAGCCGCTCACTGTGGTGGCGCCGCGTGGTCCGGCCATCTCATTTCTAGAACACATGTTTGACCCGTGGTCAGACGACATAGAGATACGTCGGGCACACACCGGTCGAACCGACAGTCCTTCACCCATCATCAACGCTTTCGACATTGGTGACGACACTGTCGAGGTGTGGCGCCACCCCGAGGCCGACGTACGCGTGCTCGCCCGCGCCGTTCACCATGAACCCGTGTCGCCATCTGTCGCGTATCGCGTAGAGACCCCCGACGGCGCAATGGTGTTCTCGGGAGACACACGAGTGTGCGACGAAGTTGGCGAGCTTGCACGTGGTACACAAGTGCTGGTGCACGAGGCCATGCGAAAGAGTGTGATGCGGGAATTCGCAGAGACCGCGCCACATTTCGGTCACATCATGCAGTACCACAGTGATGTGATCGAGTTGGGCGCGATGGCGGAGAAGTTCAAAGTGCCGCACCTCGTACTCACACATCTCATTCCCGCACCTCGACCGGGTACCGACGAGGAGAACATGTGGGTCGACGATGTTCGAGCCGGTGGCTACACCGGGCAAGTCACAGTGGCGCGCGACCTCACCTCGCGTGAGTTCTAAGCGACTGGATGAGCGAAAAGTGGCACCTCGACGATGAGTGACCACTTCCCGGTCGTCGACAAGTCGATAGCCGAACTTCGCGATGCACTCGAGTCAGGTGCCGTCACTTGTGTCGAATTGGTGAGGTCATACCTTCACCGCATCGAGGTGTACGACCACTCTGGAATTCGACTGAATTCCGTCGTTGAATTGAACCCCGACGCACTGCAAGAAGCTCAAGAGTCTGACGATCGTCGCGCTGCTGGAACCTCACGTGGCCCACTAGAGGGCATTCCATTCACCGCCAAGGACTCGTACATGGTGAAAGACATGACAGTTGCATGCGGCTCGCCGGCCTTCGAACATCTCGTGGCCACTCGCGATGCATACTCAATCGAAAAGTTGCGCGACGCCGGTTGTGTGTTCATCGGTCTCACCAACATGCCACCCATGGCGAATGGTGGAATGCAGCGCGGCCTCTACGGACGTGCCGAGTCGCCGTATAACGCCGACTTCCTCACATCGGCATGGGCGTCGGGCTCGTCGAATGGCTCGGGAACGGCGACGGCTGCGAGCTTCGCCGCATTCGGACTGGCAGAAGAAACATGGTCGAGTGGTCGTGCACCGGCATCGTGCAATGCGCTCTGTGCATACACACCATCACGTGGGCTCATCTCCACTCGCGGCAACTGGCCTCTCATTCCCACCATGGATGTCGTCGTTCCCCACACACGCACCATGGCCGACATGTGCGAAGTGCTCGACGCTCTCGTGGCTGTCGACGCCGATGTTCGTGGCGACTTCTGGCGTATGCAACCTTGGGTACGACTTCCCGATCCGAAGACAGTGCGTCCGGCGTCGTTCGCCACCTTGCACGCCGACGCACACGCAAGCGCAAAGACCACGCGACCTCTTGCAGGCGTTCGACTTGCCGTGCCACGCATGGTCATCGGAACAGACCCTCATCAAGGCACGGGTACTGGCGTGGGTGCGTCGCTCGGTGCGCGCATCACTCCCCGACCTTCGATGCTCGAGTTGTGGCAATCAGCACGTGCCGATTTGGAAGCTGCTGGTGCGGAGATCATCGAGTCTGACTTCCCCGCCGTCAGCAACTACGAATCAGATCGACCTGGTGCACCGAGCATCTTCAATCGCGGAGTCATACCTCCAGAGTTCTTCGACGTGGAACTGTGGGACCTGTCGATGTGGAGCTGGGATTTGTTCCTGCAGCTGAACGCACAACCGGGACTTGATCGCTTGGCACTCGTCGACGGTCCCCGTATTTTCCCGCGCCATCCGGACGACACGTTGGAGCAATTGACCACCGACATGGACATCGATCTTGCGGACTATGTGAGTCGCGCACGCGAGCGCGGAATCATCGACCCGTTCAACGGACCTGAAGCCGATCTCATTCGACGTGGCATCGAGGCTCTTGAGCACACGCGCAGAATTGACTTCGACGAGTGGCTCGTCGCGAACAACTTCGACGCGGTCATCATGCCCACCCAAACAGACATTGCGCCGTCTGATGCGGACAAAAACCCGGCGTCAGCTGCGATTGCGTGGAGCAACGGGG
>DAIOTI010000123.1:0-5172 GCA_036752105.1 Ilumatobacteraceae bacterium
TCGGATCAGTCGACGACACCATCAACATGAACGCCGCATTGTCTGCTGTTGCTGCAAGGTGGTTCACGAGGTCACGGGCGACGTATGCGACGGTCACGAGTGACACACCAAGAACGAGCAGACGCAGTCGATATCGCACGAAGGCTTCCATGTTTCGTCCGACCACGATTCCGACGCAGAGGAACACCAGCCACGGGAATACGGGATGTGTGTAGGAGACAAAAGTGCGCACCATGAGGTCGGTGAGCGACGTGATTGACACAGGGTCGAGCCACGAGGTGAAGTCACCATCCGCTAGTCGTTCTGCGCGGATTCCTTGGATGAGAGCGGCCGTGAGTGTGATGGGAAGACACAGTGCAAGAAGTTTTCGGGACGACAGATGAATGAGAAACGCTGCGAGCATGAAATAGGCGCCGTAATAGAAGATGATCGTGCCGGGCCAAATCCATTCCAAAGCAAAGCCAGCGGCGTACAACACGAATCCACGTCGAAGTAGTCGTGCAGACAGCGCACGTGACGTACCGACCCACGAGCGTTCCATGAGTGCGACGGCAATGCCAGCGACACACACGAAGACCGCAGCAAACCGCGTGGTGAGGGGCCCGGTGTTGGGGTTGAAGAGCCGCTCCCAGACTGAGGCATTCATGGGACTCGAAGCACCACTGCCGTTCAAATACGTGTGGAAATTCATGGCGACGACCCCAGAGAGCGCCAGTGCGCGGGTGACATCGGGCCATGTGTGGCGAGGGCGGCCGTCCGAAGTGAGGCCTGACGAGAGAGGGGGTGTCAGGCCGTCCACTGCAGCAGGTCTACTTGCACCTGAGTGAGAGGGCGTTGGACGTCGATCCATTCTCCGACCGCGGGAATGGCCCGACCACGAGCCACGAACAACATGGACGTGTGCATGTGAGGTGGCTCAAGAAGATTCAATCGGCTGCGTTGGAAGTGGAACGGGCTTCGACCGTCGTCGAGGGCAGTCACACCGTGGGCGCTGCCCGCACCGACAAGAACTACGTGTCCGGGTCCATTTGTTGCTGTGAGGCGATAACCCGCACGTTCACCAGCCTCGAGACTGTGAGTTCCGAGCACATCGGCGGTCAAGTGCATCATCGACTTGTCACCATGCCAGAGAATTGTGCCGAGACGTACGCGGAAAGTTCTTTGAGGGTGTGAAGCACACAGACGCTCATATGTCGTCGGGTCAAGATGGCTCACGTACACGGGTGCATCTGACGGCAACATCTCGAGCCACTTGGTGATGTCTTCAAGATGAAGCGTCATGTCGCCGTCAAGTGGTGGATGGATTGAGAATCCGTGAACCGCGAGCGACGTTCGATCGATGTAGGACATCAACTTTTTGAAATCGTTTGGTGCGACACCGTGGCGTTTCATCGAAGATTGAAGCTTGACCATGATGCGACCTGACCATCCGAAGCGAGACAGCGCAGCGACATGATCGACAGACCCGACAGTCAGCACGGTCGCCAGTGGCAGGGTGGATGGTGGTTGAGTCATCGTTGGTGTGAGGACAATCGGCGTGATGCCAGAAGGAATGTCACGCGCCTCGAACACAGTTCCGACGGAGATCTCATCTGACAATTGACCGGCCAGTGGCATGAGATTCCATCGACGAAATCCGTAACCGTTTCCCTTGACCACCGGAACAATTCCGGGATAGGACCTCGCGACCGATTGAACGTGTTGCTTCCAAGCGACTTCATTCACGGTGAGACGGAGGGTCACCCCGTCACGCTATCCCGAGACTGAAGACTTTCTCATCGCGAGAAAAGTTGGGCGTAAGGCGTTCAGATTGCGGACTGAAAAACCTTTCACCCAGAGTCCGGCACCATATGCAAACTTCTCGAGCGTGCGAAGGAAGAGAAAGCTGAACGGATCGAGAGTCGGTCGGCGGGCATATGCAACGATTCCGGGGATCACGATGCAGAGAGCGAGTAGTCCACTCACTGCGTCAGAGAGCGTCGCGGCGACGACGACGATCGGCCACCACACTTTGACTGCGGCATCGGCAAAGCGTTCTCCGGTGTTCAGAATGTTTTTCACGAACATGGTCACCATCAGGCGAGTGTTGATATTTCGTCCGCGAAACTGCAATGACATGATTGCGAAGTCAAGAAGCAAGAATGCAAGTGCCATGATCTGCCATCCGGTGCCGAGCATGAGCCAAGTTGCGGCACTCGTGGGTCGACATCGCAATGGTGACAGTCGTCCGGGGTGGTGCGAATCTAAGTCGACAGAACTCGAGCCGTAGTCGAAACGTTGGCGTAGAAATGAAACGAGGCCACGACGAGTTTCATGTGCGCCAGTGATGAGCGGTTCGTAACGAACTACGACACCACTTTCGACGAGTCGCCACACGAGGTCCACGTCTTCTCCGCATCGAAACGTGATATCAAATCCGCCTGCAAGCCTGAGCGTCGCTGTGTCGCACATCAACACGGCACTAGGTAGGTACGACACTCGTGCATCGTGTGACACCTTCGTTGGCTGTCGACCCATGTCGAGTGGAGCTGAATTTCGTTCATATCGAGCAAGAAGACTGCGCCGCTTCGACGCAACTATTCGCGGGGCGACAACTTTTGTTTGAGCATCAATCTGTGCTGCAAGTTTGCAGAGATCTTCTCGACTGATGCGAACGTCACAGTCGACAAATGCCACCAATGGAGTAGTCACCATCTCGAGGCCTCGATTGCGAGCAGCGGCCGGCCCGGCGTTGGCTTCCAGGCGCTCGACTGTCGCATTCGCGACCCTGATAGCGGTGGGTGAACCATCATCAACGACGATGACCGACAGCCCTGCGAGTGCATCGATCAACCGTTGAAGTCCTTGTTGTTGGCTGGCCTGGGTGGCATATATGGGGATCACGACAGTGATGAGGGACTGGTCGGCCAATGCATCGAGGAATGGGTGGAGGGCACCTGCCGCGACGAGTCGATCCGTCAGCGGAGCGTGCTTCGGATCTGGCAATTCCCCAGTTTCAATTGCTTTCGCGGCCCCGACCCCAGATTCCGTGAGCCTGAAGAACCGAGCTGGAGACCCGGCAATCAACTGCTTGCCGTCGCGAGACCAGACGGCATCTCGTCGAAGAAGCTGGGAGGTCATTGGAATGTTGCCTTGGAGCTTCTGCCGTCTGATGGTGGGGGGAGCCACGATGCAATCGACGACCGAACGGTGAGAACAAGGTCAGTCGTCCAGCGAGCAAGAACGTCATTTCCGTACGACTCATTTGCCGACGACGCATCACCGACGACGCCGTTCGGTGACACGTGCTGTACACCGTGTTCTCTCATCTCGCTTATCAGATGTCGCGCATCACCTATCACGCCTGCTGTCCGTAGATCAGTTCGTACATACATCGAGTTGATGGCAAGAATGACCGATGTCTCGACATGGCCTGCATGCAAGTCTCCGTCGCTCTCCATCGAGGGAGACCAGAAATGGTGTGGAACGTCATGATGTGCAAGTGCAGATGACGACGATTGCATCGATGGAACATTTCCACCATGGCCGTTCACAAAAATAACGCCACACAAGTTCGGAGAGTTCTCGCGGAGTGATCGTGCGATGAGGGTGAATGTTCGTTCTGCGGTTACGTCACCCACGCTCGACGTTCCTGCAAAGCCGTGGTGTTCGTCACTCGCCGAGTAATTGATGGCGGGAAGTTCCAGGAGGCGTCCGTCGCCGATGATGTCGAGTGCACGCGAAACCAACGTCTCAGCGATGATGGTGTCAGTGTTGAGTGGTAGATGAGGCCCGTGTTGTTCCCATGAGCCGATGGGTACGACAGCGATGTGCGGAGAGTCAAAGTCCGACGAGTACAACGCCGTGACGTTCACGCTTTTCCGACGTTGTGTTCTTTACCAGCGATGAGTCGCTTGATGTTCGACACGTGTCGGATCTCGACCAGTACTCCGAGGGCGATGATGGTGAGAACTTCCCACAGCGGCGTTCCCTCGAGCACGAACAGCAATGGAACGAGCGGGACGACAGCAATCGACGCCACCGATGCCTTGCGTGAGATCTTCATGACCGCAAGCCACACGAGAATCGACACGAGACCAGTGACGATGTTGGTGGCGAGCAAGATTCCCCCGCCTGTTGCGATGCCCTTGCCGCCTTTGAAGCGACGTTGCACCGGAAACATGTGGCCGAGAAGTGCGGCAGCTGCGCACACGTAAGCCTCGGGGCGGTCAGCGATGATGAAGCCGAGGATGACTGCCAGCACGCCCTTACCGGCGTCGAGGGCGAACACCAGAACGCCGAACTTGGTGCCGAGGGCCCGTGCGATGTTGCTGGCGCCGGGGTTTCCTGAGCCGAAAGTCGTGATGTCGATGCCACGACTCTTGGCGACCATCACGGCACTGGGAAATGTGCCGATGAAGTACGAGACGACGAAAAGAACGGCGAGTGCAAAAGCCATAAGAAGTGGTGAAACGACTGTAGTCAGCGACCGGCGACGAAGCTTGGAACCCGCGCAGGCTTGGAGTGGTCTTGAGACGGACGCGGCACCAACGACACAGGAACAGAGGCAAGAAGTGCATCGGCGTCGCCACCCACGCACTCTGGGTCGGGGCCATCGAGGGGGAGCCCAGTGAAGAACTTTGCTGCCATGCAACCGCCTTGGCATTCGTCATACGCCCCACATGATGCGCAGGCCCCGGCACTTTGCGGCTGTCGCAGATCCATGAACAGATCAGACTCGCGCCACACGCGTGTGAAACCGCCAGCGTCAAGCACATTGCCGGCCTTGAACTCATCGTGGATGACGAATGGACACGCGTACACGTCACCGATGGGGTCGATGAGGCATACGACGCGTCCGGCACCACACATGTTGAGTCCAGGCAGTGCAGGACCGAGTGCGTTCAAATGGAAGAACGAATCACCGGTGAGAACATTTTCGCCGTGGGCTGACAACCAGTTGTAGATGTCGCGTTGCTGTGCATTGGTCGGATGCAACTGGTGCCACGTGTCCGCACCACGGCCTGCAGGTCGAAGGCGAGTGATTCGCAATTGCGCACCATACGAGTCAGCGAGTGCTTTGAACGCATCAAGTTGCGAGACGTTTTGTCGAGTCACGACCACGGAGATCTTGAACGGACCGAATCCGGCGGACGCCAGGTTGTCCCTGGCCCGCCGGGCCGTGTCGTACGA
>DAIOTI010000124.1:0-5172 GCA_036752105.1 Ilumatobacteraceae bacterium
CCTTGTGAGGGATCAATGTCACCGATGAGCGGCATGACTGCTGCGACGATTGCCGGCCCTGTCGTCAACGCCTGCGAAGGACTGACGGACCGCGTGACGACGTTGAATGACGAGAACTTCACTTTGAGCGTCAATGTGCCTGCTGAAGTGTCCGCGCGACGGAGCCTCCGTGCAACCGCATCGGCAAGTCGAACGACATGAGGTCGCAACTCGTCCGCTGAATAAAGGTCGTGTTCGAATGTCTCTTCGTGCCCGATTGATTTGGCGACGCGGTCCGGCACGACGTCTCGCTCATCGCGAGCATGGGCCAATGAGTGAAGGTGTGCGCCGTGTGCCGCTCCAAGAGCAGACACGAGCGCCGACTCTTCCAACTCAGCGAGGTCGCCCACAGTGCGAATGCCCAAACGCTCGAGCCGGGAGAGCGTTGCTGGACCGACCCCCCACAGCGACTGCACTGGCAGCGGATGCAAGAAGCGAAGTTCCTCTCCTCGTCGCACGCGAAACACCCCGTGACCCGAGGAGACTCGTCCTGCTGCGACTTGGGGCTTTGCTGCTTCAGACGCCAACTTGGCGATGAACTTGACCGGTGCAATTCCCACGCTGCAGGTCAGGCCCAAGTCATCCGAGACGCGTCGTCGTATGTCGTGTGCGATCGATTCAGGATCACCGAACAGCCGCACCGAACCGGTGACGTCCATGAAGGCTTCGTCGACCGACAGAGGCTCGACGAGCGGCGTGTACGAACACATGAGGTCGTACAACTTTTCGCTCACTTCTGCGTACAGGTAGTGGCGTGGGGGCAGAAATATCGCATCGGGGCATAATCGACGTGCACGAAAGGCGGACATTGCCGAACGAACGCCGAACTTGCGTGCCTCGTACGATGCCGCAGCAACGACGCCTCTGTCACCGGTAGCTCCGACGACCACCGGCTTCCCGACCAGATCCGGCCTATCGAGCAATTCGACCGACACATAGAAGGCATCCATGTCGACGTGCAGGATGAACCGCTCGTCGGGCGTGCTCGGTGTCGCATCTTTTCTCACGTCTCTTCGTCACGCTAGTGCAGGTCAATCATGCGAGTCCGTGGACCGACACCTACGATTCAGTCGTGACCACTCATCGAGCGAATTCCTCGTCGTCGGCCAGATTGTCAGCCCTGCCGTCACGGGTGGCTCGCATCTTGGCATTTGTCTCAATTTGCCTCGGCGGCGCATTCGGTGGCCTCATCGGATTCGCGCTCGTTGACATTCAATGCACCGGCGACTGTGCGACCCCTGAAGGTCTCGGCGTACTCATCGGAGCGACGCTCGCGGCTGGCGGCACAGCGATCGTCGCTGTACTCGTGTTGCGAGCACTCGGCGAATGGCGAGAGTTGTCCGACCAGATGGACACACCACGTTGACGCACCCCACTGAGGTCGACGATTGCTTGGCGGTCGCTGAGTCGCTAGCGCGTGCAGCCGGCGACATGGCAATGACCGGACGTCGCCAAGGGCTTTCTCATGTCGACACGAAGTCCACGCTCACCGACATGGTGACCGAATTCGACCGAGCAAGCGAGAGACTCATCGTTGACGGACTTCGTGCCCGTCGACCACACGACTCGATTGTCGGTGAAGAAGGTGCCACACATCAGGGCGACTCAGGCCTGACGTGGTTCATCGATCCGATTGACGGAACGACCAACTTTTATTTCGACCTGCCGATGTGGGCTGTCTCCATCGGAGTGACCGATACGAAGGGGCCGCTCGCGGGTGTCGTCTACGTGCCTGCATTGCGAGAGCTGTTCAGCGGCTCGCGCGGCGGCGGTGCCCACCTGAACGGCCAGCCCATCACAGTGCGAGACAACGACCGGCTGTCAGATGCACTCGTGTGCACGGGGTTCAGTTACTCGGCAGATGCACGAGTGCGACAGTCACGACGCATTCCGGGAATGGTCGACAAAGTGAGAGATCTTCGACGATTTGGTGCTGCTGCCATCGACCTTTGTTTCGTTGCAGCAGGTCGCCTTGATGCCTACTTCGAAGAGAATCTCCACATGTGGGACCTCGTCGCCGGACAGGTGATCGCCACGGAGGCCGGAGCGGTTGTCTCTGACTTCTCTGGCAACTCAGTTCGACCGGAAGAAGTGATGGCCTCGACACCGGCAATTCACCGCGAGCTGGTCGCCTTGTTGGCGAGCGTTCAAGCAGACTGAGGCCATGCCGGCTGTTCTCAGTATCGACGCAGGCACAACAGGCGTGCGGACTCGAGCGGTGTACGTCGACGGTCGACCATCGATATCTGCATACCGTGAGTTTCCACAACACTTCCCTCGACCAGGTTGGGTCGAACACGATGCACTCGACATCTGGCATGCCGTCATGGAAACCCTCTCCGAGGTCATCTCGGAAGTGGACGACACGGTCGCATCGATCGGAATCACGAATCAGCGCGAGACCATCGTGGCGTGGAGCAAATCAACGGGACGGCCTCTGCACCGTGCGATCGTGTGGCAAGACCGACGGACGGCGGAATATTGCGATTCCCTCGTCGAACACCTACCACTTGTACGACGCACCACTGGTCTCGTGCTTGATCCGTATTTCAGCGGCAGCAAGGCACGGTGGTTGATCACCGAGGGGAACGTTTCCCCGTCCGACGATCTTGCACTTGGCACCATCGACTCATGGATTATCTGGAACCTCACGAATGGCGCAAGTTTCGTGACAGATGTTTCGAACGCGAGTCGCACGATGCTGTTTGACATCAATTCATGCCGCTGGAGCAGTGAATTGTGCGCACTGCTCGAAGTGCCGATGAACGCCCTTCCCGCTGTCGTTCCATCATCTGGAGTGTGCGGCGCAACGAGCGTCGCCGGACTTCCGAATGGCATCCCCATTGCGGGAATCGCTGGTGACCAGCAATCAGCGTTGTTCGGCCAGGCCTGTTTCAGCCCCGGCATGGCAAAGAACACTTACGGCACTGGAAGTTTCGTGCTCATGAATGTCGGCACGACATGTCCGCCTCCGACAGATGGAATGTTGACGACAGTCGCTTGGGACTTGGGACGGGGTGAAACGACATATGCGCTCGAAGGCGCAGTGTTCGTCACCGGGGCCGCAGTGCAATGGCTTCGCGACGGCTTGGGCATCATCGAATCATCAGCAGACATCGGCCCTCTTGCCTCGACCGTTCCGGACAACGGGGGTGTTTTCGTGGTGCCTGCGTTCACCGGACTTGGCAGTCCGTGGTGGGATCCTTATGCACGAGGGACGATCGTGGGCATCACTCGAGGCACGACTCGTGCGCATGTGGCCCGTGCCGTCGTCGAAGCGATGGTGTTTCAAACACGTGACGTCGTGGAGGCAATGACCGCTGCAAGCGGAACCCCACTCGCCGAGTTGCGCGTCGACGGTGGTGCCGCTGTCATGAACGACATGTTGCAGATGCAATCTGACGAACTAGGTGTACCCGTGTTGCGACCGACAGATTCTGAGACCACGGCACTTGGTGCTGCATACCTAGCCGGACTCGGCACAGGGGTGTGGAACTCGATGCAAGAAATTGCCGACGCTTGGCGACTTGACCGACGTTTCGATCCACGCGTGGAATCCGGCAACTATTCGACGTGGTTACGCGCCGTGGAGCGAAGCCGCTCGTGGGTGCGGCACTGAGCTCACCCCAGTTTGGGAAGGCCGCGCTTCAAGTTGTGCAGCCCCTGTCGAATGCGTTGCTCATTTTCGATGAGCGCGAACCGAACGAAGCCTTCACCACCCGGACCAAATCCGACTCCGGGAGAAAGTGCCACATCACATTCACGCACCAAGTGTGAGCAGAACTCCACCGAGTCCATCTCGGCATACGGCTCTGGAATCTGGGCCCAGACGAACATCGAGCCCTTTGGCTTCGGGATTTCCCACCCGATACGCGAGAGGCCGTCGATGAGGACGTCGCGTCGGGACTCGTAGATCGAGCAGATCTCCTTCGGATAATCAGCCGCTTCGTTCATCGTGACTGTCGCTGCGATCTGAATCGGTTGAAACGTTCCGTAATCGAGATAGCTCTTCAACTTCACCAGCGCCTGAACCACTGCTGAATTGCCGACCAAAAACGCAACTCGCCAACCAGCCATGGAAAAACTCTTCGTCATCGAGTAGAGCTCGACTGCACATTCCTTGGCGCCTTTGGCCTGGAGAATCGACGGTGGTTTGTATCCGTCGAAACCCATGTCCGCATAGGCAAAGTCATGGACGACGATCATGTCGCGTTCACGACAGAAGTCGACCACGCGCTGCATGAAATCGAGATCAACTGTCGCACCCGTGGGGTTGTGCGGGAACGAGATGACAAGCACTCGAGGCTTCGGCCACCCCACGTTCCATGCGGTCTCGAGATTTCGGAAGAAGTCACCGGTGAAATCCTCGCGTGCTGCAGGGTCTGCGAGGCTGCGCATCGGGACTTGACGCAGGTCTGCACCCGCAAAGAGTGGTCCGAAAATATGGATGGGGTAACTCGGGCTGGGCACGATTGCTGCATCACCCCGGTCGAGCAATACCCACATGAGGTGGCTGAATCCCTCTTTCGAACCAATCGTGTTGGTGATCTCGGTTTCGACGTCGAGGTCGACATCCCAATTTCGCTTGTACAGATCGGCGATTGCCTCGCGCAATTTCGGAAGGCCACGCGACACCGAATACCTGTGGTTCTTGCTGTTGTGAGCTGCTTCGGCCAACTTCTCGACAGCGATGTCTGGCGACGGCAAGTCAGGATTGCCAAAGCCGAGGTCGATGACATCGGCACCTGCTCGACGAGCCTCGACCTTCAGACCATTGATGATGGTGAAGACGTATGGCGGCAGGTTCGTGATTCGGCGAAAGTCCATCGCGCAAAAACTACTGGAGTCGACCCAGCAAAGCGGCACCAATTGCGCCGGCTCGCTCTCCATGCACCGCCGAAAACACCTCAGGACACCGACGATGATCCGACGAGTAGAGATGTTCTTTGAGGCGAACGCGTACTGACGGCAAGAACACGGCCGCCGATTCGACGACACCTCCACCAAGCACGATGACGTCGGGATCGAACGCATTCACAAGGTTCGCTAAGCCAATTGCCACCCAGTTCGCAAAGGTGTTCATCACTCGAATCGCCTCAGATTCACCGCGTGATGCGCGGGCTGCCACCACTG
>DAIOTI010000125.1:0-5111 GCA_036752105.1 Ilumatobacteraceae bacterium
AGACAGTTACGACAGCTCTATCTGGTAGCTGTACCGACAATGTCATGGACGAGGCGGAGGATGACGATGACTGCGTCATGACGGTCACTTTTAAGCCGGCGACACCGGCACGCGTGGTGACCTTTCACTATCTGAAGGGCAAAACATGGGTGCGACTGAAGAGCGTGACCACCAAGGCTGGAGTCGCCAAGTGGGATGTGTCTGCCTACGACGATGACGACATGTGGCTCGATGGTACGTACAGCTATCGCGCGCAGTCGGTGAAGAAGGGCAAAGAGAAGGCCTACACGAGCAAGACCATCACCATCAAGTACATCCCTGATGAATCCACTGAGGATGATGAGGAAGAGTCGACGATCTCAGGTGGCAACAAGACGACGAACACCACCGCAAAGACAACCCAGTCCACCGTTCCTCACGGAAGAGCAGCACCGGTGACAGCTGCACCGACGACAACTCTTGCGTCATCGACAATGACAATGCCAACGGTCGCCGACTCGGATTGGTACGTGCCGGTGCGAACAGCGAGCGAGTTCAGTTCGTCTGGTCGATGCATGCCGTCACCTGGGGCGAACGTTCCCGCGTCAGTCTGTACGGCGTTGCAGTCCAAGAAGTCAAAGAGCGAGATGAATACCGTGCTCGCGGGAATCACGAACAACTACATCCGCACTGACTTCTGTCAATGGGTGTTCGGCTTCATGGACAAGGGTGTGTCGCTCACCGATGCCAAGGCGAAGTGCTCGCAAGTCAACGCCGGGTACTGATCAAAGTCTCCCCTCCACAGTGACAGCGCGACAGCATGGCCCTAACCTTGGGCCATGCTGTTCGCCAAAAAGCCGCTTGAGGTCGTGAGTGCAGCCGACGCGCTGCCTGGTCGCACCGACCAAACAATGCCTGTGCCCGACGCGCACTTCGTGAACGGTGCACCACTCGTCGGTCCGTGGGCACCTGGAGTCGAGACCCTGGTAGTGGGCATGGGCTGTTTCTGGGGTGCCGAACGCAAGTTCTGGCAGACCGACGGTGTCGTGTCGACCGCAGTGGGTTACGCCGGCGGCCACACGCCGAACCCGTCATATGAGGAGGTGTGTTCTGGCCTCACCGGCCACACCGAAGTGGTCCTCGTTGCATTCGATACTTCACGCTCATCACTTGAGGCGATGCTGAAGGTGTTCTGGGAAAATCACGATCCCACACAAGGAATGCGACAGGGCAATGATGTCGGCACTCAATATCGCAGCGCCATCTACTGGTCGAGTGATGCTCAACGTGACGCGGCAGAAGCCACGAAGTCAGCGTTCCAAGTCCAGCTTGAAAAGGCTGGCTACTCGGCCATCACTACAGAGATCGCCGAGCTGGGGCCGTTCTATTACGCCGAGCCATATCACCAGCAGTATCTGGGGAAGAACCCGAATGGTTACTGCGGTATCGGTGGAACCGGTGTTAGTTGCCCAGTCGGAGTGGTGAAGTCGTAGTCATGTGTTCATGACCCGCTGGTCATGATTCAAATGCGACGGTGTTCGACAGCGCCATCTGCTCGGTCGTGGGACGACGGAAGAAGATGAGCATGGACAGTGCTGCGAGCGCCATGCATGCCGACACGATCCACCATGAGATGTGGAATTGCTGCAAGTCGATGGTCGAGATGTCGAACTGTTGCTGCGACTGAGCGGCTTGCGCGCGACCTGCACCGATTTCACGCAACACCGGAGTGAGAACAGATGCGGCTGACGCAAGTCCGAGTGCCGAACCGATCTGGCGTGACGTGTTGCTGAGCGCGGACCCCATCGCAAAGCGAGTTGGTGGAAGATACGCAGTTGCCGCACTTGAGATGGTGGTGATGCACAGGCCGACCCCGGCACCAGTGATGATCATGAAGGGGAAGTACGTCACCCAGTAGTTCGCGGTGTCAGACACGATGAGGTTGAGAGCAGCTGTTCCCCCACCGAGGAAGATGGCACCGATGGTGATGATCACGTGCTGCCCATACTTCTGCGCGAGTCGACCACCGGGTGCTGCAACGATGGCAGCGGTTGTAGGACCCATGACGAAGGCGAGACCTGACCCAGATGTGCTGTAGCCCCATACATTTTGAAGCCATTGTGTGTTCACGAAGAACATCATGAAGAACCCGATGGAAAAGAACATGCCTGCCAGGTTCGCTGCCACGACGAAAGGAAGCTTGAAAAGCGACAAGTCGAGTAGCGGGTTTTCTGTCGTGTTACAGCGCCACACGAAAAGTGCGAGCAGGGCAACGGCAGACCCGAACGCGATGAGAGTTCCGGTATCGCTCCATCCCCACTCTTCACCTTGAGTGATGCCATAGACGATGAGACCGATTCCGGGAATTGCGAGGGCAGCTCCGACGATGTCGATGCTGTGGTGTGCAGTGGTGTCGATGCTCTCGTGCAGACTCTTCGCACCGATGACAAGAGCGAAGATGCAGAACGGCACGTTGATGAAAAAGAGTGACCGCCAGCCGAAACTGTCGACCAGTAGCCCACCAAAGATCGGTCCGACCGCTGCTGCAAGTCCGCCTACTGCACCCCAGATACCAAGTGCTGCCGCTCGCTTTTCAACCGGATACTCGGGTAACACGAGGGCAAGGGATGCCGGAGCCAGAATCGCACCACCGATTGCCTGCAAGACGCGAGCGAGCACCAACACGAACGCCGAAGGCGCAAAGCCACACAACACTGAGCCGATACTGAATATGGCAAGACCACGTAGGAAACTCTTCTTGCGTCCGTAGACGTCGGCAAAACGACCAGCAGTCAACAAGCCAGCGGCATAGGCGATGTTGTAGCCAGAGAAGATCCACGCGAGTAGTTGTCGTTCGCTCTCGCCGAAGTCATCGACGATGTCACGGAAGGCAACCGTGGTGATGCTCGAGTCAAGAGACACGAGAAATGTTCCGATTGAAGTGAGTGCAAGTACCTGAGGGCCGCGACCCCACGTTCGTGGATCAAGTGTCATCGTGTCCCCACCCATTTCTGCGAATGTCATCTCCGTCGGCATCGGCACGACGACCAGCCCACTTGAGAAGGCCCGGAGTCGCGGACAACTTCGCAAGAAGACCCTGCATCGGTGTTCCGTCGACAGAGACGATTGCGTCTCTCGCAGAGTAGTGGGGATCATGAGCGATGTCGCTCATCGAAAGAATCGGACCAGCTGCAGCTTCGGCTCTCTCAAGTTCATCCATGGCTTGTTGTTGAGTTCTCGCTGCGCACCACCTCTGCATTGCTTCATGCAGAATGTCGCGATGTTCGACGCGTCCTTGGAATGTGGAGAAACGCTCGTCACCGTCGAATCCGAGAAGCGCCATCACTCGTTTCGCGACCGTGTCGCTCGATGTCGAGACTCCGAGGAACTTGCCGTCGGAACATTCATACACACCACGCGGCACAGTGAAAGGAATTTGTGATCCCATGCGCTGTTGTTCCTCACCACGCAGTGACCACACGGAGATGAGCGGTCCCATGATCTGGAAAACACTCTCGAGCAACGAAACATCGACGACTTGCCCGGTCTTTGAATGCAGCGCGACCATGGTGGCAAATGCTGCGACGATGCCCGTGACTTCGTCAGTGAGTGCGATGGCGGGAAGCATTGGCGGGCCGTCTGGTTCACCGCTTATTGCTGCGAGCCCGGACATCGATTCGGCCACCGATGCAAATCCGGGACGTGCCGAATACGGTCCGGTTTGACCAAAGCCCGTGACGCGAGTGATGACGAGACGTGCGTTGATGTGGTGCAAGGTGTCCGGGCCGAGCCCGAGTCGCTCGAGCGTGCCCGGGCGAAAGTTCTCGACGAGTACATCTGCGTCTTTCACCAATCGGAGAAAGACATTGCGATCATCGTCGGCCTTCAGGTCAAGAGCAACGGTGCGCTTGTTGCGGTTGACGAGCTTCCACCAGATACCCGTTTCATCACGCGGGTCGCGCCAGCCCATGTTGCGAAGACTGTCGCCCGTGTCGGGCCGTTCGATCTTGATGACATCGGCGCCGAAGTCGGCGAGGTATCGCGCACAGTTCGGACCAGCGAGAACTGTCGACAGGTCGATGACGCGCAGGCCGTGAAGAGGGGCGCTGGCCGTCATGAGTGGAGTCAGCGATTCGGACGACCGCGACGAGCAACGTGTGATGTTGCCCACCAGCGTCCGCTGAAGCGCCAGGTCGTCGCAGTGTGGTTCTGCGCCGCTGTTACCACCGTGGGCTTCGGCCAGAGGTGTTCGATGGCAGCGACGATCGCCGCTGCCTCTTCGGCGCTTGCAGACGAATCGACGACGATCTTCACATCTTCACCACGACTGTCTTGGCTACACGGTCGTGCCATGTCTGCTTGCGTGGATTCCACAGCATCGAGATGTAGCCAATGAGAAGGGCTAGGCCCGAAATGATGCTGACGACCCAACGAGTGAATGCACGTCGAGTGCCGATGTACGTGCCGTCTGTCTCGTCGATGATCAGAACTCCGATGGTGCGTCGCAATGGCGTTGCACCTTGGGAACCTGTCCAGTAGCAGAACATGTACACGGCAATGACGAGACCGACGATGTTGATGAGGTCACCCAGTCCGCCTCCGACGAGCTCGGCCACGATGCTGAATGGAATCTCAACCACATACAACATGATCGCATCGAAGATGTGCGCGACGAACCGCCAGCCGAACGAAGCGTAAGCGGTGGTCGGTTGCGAACTCTGTGGTGCAGGCTGAGGTGCTGGCGGTGGCCATTCATTTGATGAGTCAGACACGGCAGTTCCTCACAGTGGCATGTTGCCGTGTTTGCGGCGTGGAAGTTCTTCGCGCTTGGTCTGCAACATGCGGAAACCAGCGATGACTTTGCGACGAGTGTCTGCCGGGTCGATGACATCGTCGACGTAACCACGTTCTGCAGCGGCGTACGGGTTGGCGTACTTCTCGGTGTATTCGGCGACCAATTCGGCCCGGCGTGCGACAGGATCGGCTGATTGCTGCAGCTCGCGGCGGTACACAATTTCGACCGCGCCTTGTGGGCCCATGACTGCGAGCTCGGCAGTCGGCCATGCATACGCAAGGTCAGCGCCGATCGATTTTGAGTTCATGACCACGTACGCACCGCCGTAGGCCTTGCG
>DAIOTI010000126.1:0-5097 GCA_036752105.1 Ilumatobacteraceae bacterium
TGCCAAGCGCATGGGCAAACGTCGCATCGTCGCAGAGACTGGCGCCGGTCAGCACGGCGTTGCATCCGCGACGGCGGCCGCTCTCATGGGTCTCGAATGCAAGGTGTACATGGGGGCAGTCGATGTCGAACGGCAGGCGTTGAATGTCTTTCGCATGCGACTTCTGGGCGCCGAGGTGGAAGCTGTCCACTCCGGAAGTCGAACACTGAAAGATGCTGTGAACGAGGCCATGCGCGATTGGGTGGCATCGGTGGAGTCGACTCACTATTGCCTCGGTTCCGTCATGGGTCCACATCCGTATCCGTACATGGTGAGGCAGTTTCATCGCGTCATCGGTGATGAAGCACGAGAGCAGATGCGTCATCGCTACGACCATGACCCCGACATCGTCGTCGCATGCGTCGGCGGCGGTTCGAATGCGATGGGAATCTTCTCAGGGTTCGTTAACACCGATGCACGACTCATCGGCGTCGAACCAGCTGGCGGCGCCGCCGTCGGGCGCGGGCAGCCCGGAGTGGTGCATGGCATGAAGAGCTATCTCATGCAAGACGAGTACGGACAAGTGCAAGAAGCTCATTCGATCAGTGCTGGTCTTGATTATCCAGGTGTCGGCCCTGAACACTCGTATCTCGCTTCTATCGGTCGCGCAGAGTATCCGACCGTCACAGACGATGAAGTCATCGCTGCGTTTCAACTGATGGCCCGATCTGAAGGCATCATCCCGGCTCTCGAGTGTGCGCACGCTCTTGCGTGGATCGTGCGGGAGAGCAACACGTTCACAGGCAAGACAGTGCTCATGAATCTTTCTGGTCGTGGCGACAAGGACGTTGCTCAGATGATGGACATCTTGGGGAACTCGATTTGAGCAGCTCGGGTCAGCTCGAACCCAGACTTCGTGCACTTCGATCAGAAGGCCGAAAAGCGCTAGTTCCATACGTCACTGGTGGCGCGCCACAATGGGTGGAGACAGTGCGGGCGTGTGCGGCACATGGTGCTACCGCAATCGAAGTGGGCATTCCATTTTCAGATCCAGTGATGGACGGGCCGGTCATTCAGGAAGCTTCACAACTCGCACTTGAATCTGGCGCCACTCCGGTGAGTATCTTCGAACAATTGCGCACACTCGATGTGCAGGTGCCGATTGTCGTTATGTGTTACTACAACACGGTGTTTCATGCCGGACACGAGCGTTTCGCAAAGTCGCTGGTCGATGCCGGCGTGTGCGGTGCCATCATCCCTGACCTTCCCTTGGAAGAGAATGGGCCATGGTGTGATGCGGCCGACAATCATGGAGTGGCGACAGTGATGTTGGCAGCACCGACGGCACCAGATGATCGACTCCCGCGTATCGCAGCACGCGCTCGGGGCTTTGTGTACTCCGTCGGATTGCTCGGCGTCACGGGCGAGAGGCAGACATTGGCAGATACCGCCACCACACTCGCTGCACGGTTGAAGGCGATCACGGATGTACCGGTGCTCGTGGGCGTGGGCGTGTCGAATGCACAGCAGGCGGTGCAAGCGAGTGAAGTAGCCGATGGTGTCATCCAAGGCGCCGCTGTCGTGCGACGCATGTTGGAGGGCGGTCCTGAAGCGGTGGGTGAGTTCGTGGCAGATGTTCGCCAGGCATTGGACCAGAGGTTCCCTGGCATAAAGTCGTGACCGTGTTGAAGACAGGCGACAAAGCTCCGGACATCGAACTTCTCGACCAGAATGGCAAGCAGTTCTCTCTGAAGAAGTTGGGCAAGAAGAAGGTGCTCGTGTACTTCTATCCGAAGGCCGACACGCCGGGATGCACGCAGCAGTCCTGCGGACTACGCGACGTGAAAGACAGCATCGGTCGCACCGCAATCGTCGGGGTGAGCCCTGACAAGCCAGAGAAGCAGAAGAAGTTCGATGACAAGTACGAGCTCGGTTTCACGCTTCTCGCTGACACAGAGAACAAGGTCGCAAAGGCGTACAAGGTGTGGAAGAAGAAGTCCATGTATGGCCGTGAGTACATGGGTATCGAGCGGTCGGCGTTTCTCATCGATGCCGAGGGCACGGTGTTGCACGCCTGGTACAAAATCTCACCGAAGCAGACTCCAGAGTTCCTGCTCCAAGCCCTCGGTAAAGCGTGAGCAATTTCGCGACGCCTTCAGAGGTGTTGCCACACCGTCCGCCGTTTCTGTTCGTGGATCGCATCAGTGCTCTCGAGCCAGGTGTACGGGCAGTCGGCCATTGGCGTCTGACGGGCGATGAGTGGTTTTTCCCAGGACATTTCCCTGGTCGCCCCACGTTGCCCGGAGTTCTCATGTGTGAGGCCATCGCGCAGGTCGGTGCCTATGCAGTGTTGACCTCTCCATCGCACGCAGGAAAGTTGCCGCTCTTCGGCGGAATCGATGGTGCGAGGTTTCGCCGACAGGTGACACCTGGTGACGAATTGGAATTGGTCGTCGAGTTAGGTCGCATGAGCGCACGCGCCGGAAAGGGTTCCGGTCAGGCTCTCGTCGATGGTGCGGTTGCGTGCGAACTCGACTTGATGTTCGTGTTCGCCGACGCGTGAGTCAGCTCGCCGGAGCGAGTACGACTGTTCCGTTGTGGCCACCAAATCCGAAGTTGTTGCTGAGGGTGGGCCCAGGTGTCCATGCGCGCGGCGATCCGTGAACCAAGTCGATTGCCATCGCAGGGTCGACTTCGGTGGTGCCTGCCGTCGGAGGAATCGATTTGTTCTCGAATGCCAGGAGAACTTGCGCTGCCTCGAGGGCGCCTGCAGCACCCAGGGCATGTCCGGTGACTCCCTTGCCACTCATGACCGGAACGCTGTTGTCGCCGAAAATCGCGCGAACAGCCTCGGCCTCGGCTGCATCGTTGAGCGGTGTCGATGTTCCGTGCGCGTTGATGTGCACGATGTCAGCAGCAGTCAGACCAGCATCTTCAAGAGCAAGCTTCATGCAAGCGATAGCTCCGACGCCACCGGGAGATGGCGCGGTGATGTGGTGTGCATCTGCATTGCTTGCTGAGCCGAGAACTTCGCCGAGAATCGAGGCACCCCGTGCGACCGCATGGTCCCATCGCTCGAGAATGAACACCGCAGCGCCTTCGCCCATCACGAAACCATCGCGTTTGGCATCGAAGGGCATACTCGCGCCAGATGACGACAATGCTGTCATGTTGCCGAATCCGGCAAGCGACGTCGCAGTTGCAGCTGCTTCAGAACCGCCTGTCGCGACCGCGTCACATCGCCCCCATGCAATCAGGCGTGCGGCGTAACCAATTGCGTGGGTCGAGGCAGCACAGGCAGTGCAGATAGTTTCGTTCGGGCCTCGTAGGCCGTAGCGCATGGAAATGGCAGCACCGGAAGCATTCGCCATCATCATCGGCACCAGAAATGGCGACACTCGTCGTTCGCCTTTTTCAACGCGAATGATGACTTGCTCTTCGAGGGTGTGCAGCCCACCGATGCCCGTGGCAAAGATGGTTCCGAAACGAGCTGGGTCGACACCCACTTCGCCAGCTTGTTCAAAAGCCTCGCGCGCAGCAGCGAGGGCAAATTGCTCGACGCGATCAGCCCGCCGCGCATCCTTCGGGTTGTCGAAGTAGGGAAGAGGATCCCAATCTGCGAGTTCTACGCTTCGTGTCCCGGTGACGCCAGGTCCGTGAAGGCCGTTCCAGTACGCATCTTTGCCGATGCCACACGGCGCGACGACTCCGAATCCGGTGATGGCAACCCGGTGTCCGGCTCCCTGCATGACGGCTTGGTCAGGAGATCTTGTTCGTCACTAATGCGAACGCTTGACCCACGGTCTTGACGTTCTCGAGTTCTTCCTCGGGCACTTCGATGCCGAACTCTTCCTCAAGTGCCATGACTAGTTCGACCAGATCGAGCGAATCGGCATCAAGGTCGTCCGCAAAGGAAGCGTCGGGTGTGACCTTGGCCGCGTCGACTGACAATGTGTCGACTGCGCACTTGGTGAATCGCGAGAAAAGCTCTTGGTCCATTGGTTGGTCTCCTTCGGTGGGTGTTTCAGTTTCGCACACCAATACGGCGTGTCGAGGTTTCAGTGGCCCATGCCCAGTCCACCGTCAACAGGTATGACTGCGCCCGTGATGTAGCCGGCACCGGGTCCAGCCAGAAAAGCCACGACTTCAGCGATTTCCTCGGGCATAGCCATGCGTTGAAGAGGCACGGCATCGACCAGCGACTTCACTCGATCTTCTCCGAGCGCAGCAGTCATGTCTGTCTGCACCGGACCCGGAGCGACCACATTGACAGTGATACTGCGAGAGCCGAGCTCTCGCGCCAACGAACGTGCAAGACCAACGAGACCTGCCTTTGATGCTGCATAGTTCACTTGCCCTGCAGAACCCAGAAGACCGACAACCGAGGACATCAAGATGATGCGACCAGACCTTGCACGCAGCATCCCTTGCGCAGCACGTTTGCAACAGCGGTACGCCGAATTCAAATTGGCATCGATGACCGAAGTGAAATCCTGATCGGACATGCGCAAGAGCAGTGTGTCCTTGGTGATGCCAGCGTTCGCGACGAGTACCTGAACAGGACCGAACTTTTCTTCGACGGCTGTGAAAGCTGCGTCGACGTCCGCCTGATTGGTGACGTCGCATTTCACACCGAACAAACCATCTGGAGGAGGCGACGAGTTGTAGGTGACGGCAACATTGTCGCCGAGACCTGCGAAGTGTCGCGCACAGGCAAGACCGATCCCGCGAGAACCACCGGTCACCAACACGGTCCGGCTCATGGTGTCGTCGACCTGATCACTGCGCTCGCCGCCGTCATGCCGGCGCCAAAGCCCACGAGAAGCACCAAGTCGCCGTCCTTGATGCGCCCCTTGGCGGCCGCGTCAAAGAGAGCGAGAGGAATCGACGCAGATGATGTGTTGCCGGTCTCGTGGATGACGGTCACAGCTTTCTCGGGTGGCATGTTCAGTCGATCGCACGCTGCCGAGATGATGCGAATGTTTGCTTGATGGGGGACGACCAACGCGATGTCGTCGCTTGTGACGCCGGCATGGGTCATGCTCTTTGTTGCGCTGTCGACCATGATGCGAACTGCTCGACGGAACACCTCTTTTCCGTCCATCTTGATGTAATCGC
>DAIOTI010000127.1:0-5019 GCA_036752105.1 Ilumatobacteraceae bacterium
TGACGATGCCGAACGTGAAGCTGCGTGGGCTGACTACTACAAGGAATACGGCGACGCAGCGCCTGGTGAGGCTCCGGCCGAACCGGCATCCTGACGCACGACTTTTCGCAACGCGTCCCTAGCGGCTCGTCGGTCCGAATTCGTTTCAATAAGGTGACGACGTGATTCTCGTCGGTCTCACCGGTGGCATCGGCTCTGGCAAGTCGACTGTGTCCTCGTTGTTGGCTGACAAAGGCGCCGTCATCATCGACGGTGACGCGATCACACGCGAGTTGCAGCAGCCAGGTGAGCCGCTCCTGCAGGTGATTGCAGAGCGATTCGGTTCGGACCTACTCGATGATCATGGCGCGCTTATCCGTCAACGATTGGCCGACATTGTGTTCAATGACCCCGACGCTTTGGCGGACCTCAACAAGATCGTGCATCCCGCTGTCGGAAGGGAACTTGAACGTCGCCTCGCGGAACAACGAGATACCGACAACGTCGTCATTCTCGACATACCTTTGTTGGCTGAGAATCCCCGAAAAGGGCTTTGTGGAACCATCGTGGTCGATGTGCCTGAAGAGATTGCGACGCAACGCCTCGTCGAACAGCGTGGAATGCGCGAAGAAGATGCGCGCGCTCGTATGGCCAACCAAGCAAGCCGAGAGAAGCGACGAGCAATCGCCGATCAAGTCATAGACAACACTGGCACCGTGGAAGAGCTTCGACGACGGGTGGACGAGGTCTGGCAATGGGCTCGCTCTCTCCCACATGTCGTCGACGAACATGCGGGCGGTCGGTCAGATGCCTGAGTCGGGTCGAAGATACGCTCGCGAATATGTCTGCACCCGAGCGTCGATTCGTCGTTGAGTCGCAATTCGAGCCCGCAGGCGACCAGCCCAAGGCGATAACCGAGTTGGTGCAGGGCATCGAGTCGGGCGATCGCTTCATGACGTTGTTGGGTATCACTGGCTCCGGCAAGTCGGCGACGGTGGCGTGGACCATCGAGAAAGTGCAGCGACCGACACTCATCCTCGCTCCCAACAAGAGTCTCGCGGCGCAGTTGACTCAGGAGATGCGTGAGTTCTTTCCGAACAATCGTGTCGAGTACTTCGTCAGTTACTACGACTATTACCAGCCTGAGGCGTACATTCCTTCCAGCGACACCTTCATCGAGAAGGACTCATCCATCAACGATGAAATCGATCGTCTGAGGCATTCAGCGACAGCGGCACTGTTGACACGACGTGACACCATCGTGGTGGCGAGCGTGTCGTGTATCTACGGCATGGGAGACCCGGCCGAATACCGGGGACAACTGCTCGAGTTGCATCAAGGTGTGGACTATGACCAGCGGAGCATCCTCAAGCGCCTCGTCGAACTTCAGTACGACCGCAACGATCTCACGCTCGGTCGCGGCAATTTCCGTGTTCGTGGGGACACGGTCGAAGTGCATCCGGCCTACGAAGAATCAGTGGTCCGAATCGAGATGTTCGGCGACACGGTCGACCGCATCACGATCGTCGACCCATTGACAGGTGAACAACTCGACTCGCTGAGCGAAGTGGTCGTGTTTCCGGCGACTCACTATGTCGCAGGGGAAGAGCGTATGAGGCGAGCGATCGTCGGTATCGAGGCTGAACTACAACAACGCCTTGCCCAGTTCGAGGCCGAGGGCAAGCTGCTGGAAGCACAGCGACTACGAATGCGCACCCAATACGACCTGGAGATGATTCAGGAGATGGGTTACTGCAACGGCATCGAGAACTATTCGATGCACATCGACGGTCGTCAGCCCGGAGAGCCTCCCTTCACTCTGCTGGATTACTTTCCTCCCGACTATCTGATCATCATCGACGAAAGCCACGTCGCTGTGCCACAACTACATGCCCAGTTTGAAGGGGACCGTTCACGAAAGAACACCTTGGTTGAGCACGGCTTTCGTCTGCCCAGCGCTCGAGACAACCGGCCGCTTCGCTTCGAAGAGACGATGGAGCGCATCAATCAATGCGTGTTCTTGTCTGCGACGCCTGCGCAGTTCGAGTTGAAGCACTCAAATCGCGTGGTGGAACAAATCGTGCGACCGACCGGACTCGTGGACCCGGAAGTCGTCGTTCGGCCGACAAAGGGTCAAATCGACGACCTCATCGGGGCCATCAATGAGCGAGTCGCGGGGGGTGATCGAGTGCTGGTCACCACCCTGACGAAGAAGATGGCCGAAGATCTCACGGATTATCTGCTCGAGCAAGGAATTCGGGTCCGATACCTGCATTCGAACATCGAGACTCTCAATCGCATCGAGATCCTTCGGGCATTGCGACTCGGTGAGTTCGACGTGTTGGTTGGAATCAACCTCTTACGAGAAGGTCTCGACTTGCCGGAGGTGTCGCTCGTCGCAATCCTGGATGCAGACAAAGAGGGCTTTCTGCGAAGTGAGACATCGTTGATCCAGATGATCGGCCGTGCAGCCCGAAATGTTGCGGGTCAGGTCATCATGTATGCAGACAAAGTGACCCCGTCGATGGAGCGGGCAATCGACGAGACCAAACGACGTCGTGCGATGCAAGTCGCGTACAACCTCGAGCACGGCATCAACCCGCAGACCATTCGTAAAGCCGTCGGCGACATTCTTTCTCTGTTGCGTCCAGATGAAGGCGCCCCGGTGCCTGGGAAGGGGCAACGCAAGAACAGAGAGAGGGACAAGGTAGACAAAGAGATCAAGTCATTGCCACAGCAGGAACTTGCTCGTCTCGTGCAGACTTTGGAGGAAGAGATGCACGAGGCAGCGTCAGACCTTCGGTTCGAGTATGCGGCACGACTACGTGACGAAATTCGAGAACTACGTCGCGAACTTCGTGATGCTCGATAGGTCGTCTGTAGCCTTTCATCTGTGGCGGACCAGATTGTCGTTAGGGGTGCACGAGAGCACAACCTGAAGAACATCAGTGTCGAACTACCGCGCGACAAACTCATCGTCTTCACGGGACTGTCAGGTTCCGGGAAGAGCAGTCTTGCTTTCGACACCATCTATGCAGAAGGCCAGCGTCGTTATGTCGAGAGTCTTTCGGCCTATGCGCGACAATTTCTCGGTCAGATGGACAAGCCCGATGTGGACCTCATCGAAGGCTTGTCACCCGCAATCTCCATTGACCAGAAATCTGGGTCACGCAACCCCCGTTCGACCGTCGGCACGATCACAGAGGTCTACGACTATCTGCGTCTGCTGTATGCACGTATAGGTATTCAGCACTGTGCCAACGACGGCACGAGGCTTCAACGCCAGACCCCCCAGCAGATCGTCGACCGCATCCTCGACCTGCCCGAAGGAACTCGTTTTCAGGTGCTGGCACCAGTGGTCAAGGGTCGAAAGGGAGAATATGACACGCTCCTTCAAGAACTGTCTGGTCAGGGGTTCTCTCGTGCGCGTATCGACGGAGAGACGGTCGACATCGGTGAATTCCTGAAACAAGAGCAACGACTCGCCCGATATGAGCAACACACCATCGAGATCGTTGTGGATCGTCTGGTGCGACGCGGAGACATTGGGCGACGTCTCACCGACTCTCTTGAGACAGCACTGCGACTTGCCGAAGGTGTTGCCGAGATCGAGCTGATGCCTGAGGGGGACGGCGACAGCGAGATCCTCACCTTCAGCCAGCACATGGCGTGTCCGATGTGTGGCTCGAGTTTCGATGAATTGGCTCCTCGTACATTCTCGTTCAATTCGCCGTTTGGAGCGTGTGAGACATGCGATGGTCTCGGTACGAAGTACGAGGTCGACGCCGACTTGGTCATTCCTGATCCCGACATGTCCCTCAGTGAAGGTGCCATCGCTCCGTGGCGCTCAGCGCACACACAGTTCTTCACGCGCATGCTCGCTTCTGTCGCCGACGATCATGGCATCGACCTCGACAAGAAGTGGAGCAAGTTGTCTGCAAAGCATCAAAAGCTGGTGCTGAACGGTGTGGATGGTTCGGTGTTGGTGAAGTACCGGAACAGATATGGCCGCACGCGGCAGTACTCCACGACCTATGAGGGTGTCATTCCATGGATAAAGCGACGTCACGAGGAGGCCGAGAGCGACTGGACGCGAGAGCAGTACGAGTCGTACATGCGCGAGGTGCCATGTCCGGCATGTGACGGCGCCCGACTCAAGCCGTCGACACTGGCCGTCACCATCGGTGGTCGAAGTATCGCCGAAGTGTGCCAGATGTCCATCGGAGACGCCGCGAAGTTCTTGGCGACAGTGCAACTGACGGATCGCGAGAAGATGATCGCTGAGCGCGTGACGAAAGAGATCAATGCACGCCTGGGTTTCTTGCTCGATGTGGGTCTCGATTACCTCACTCTCTCCCGGTCTGCAGGGACGTTGGCTGGAGGCGAGGCTCAGCGAATTCGATTGGCGAGTCAGATTGGTAGCGGACTAGTCGGAACGTTGTACGTGCTCGACGAGCCCTCGATTGGACTACACCAGCGTGACAACCGCCGACTCATTGAGACCCTGCTTCGCCTTCGCGACTTGGGTAACACGGTCATCGTCGTCGAACACGACGAGGAAACCATCAAGGAAAGTGACTGGATCGTCGATATCGGTCCTGGAGCGGGGGAGCACGGTGGTGAGGTCGTCTACAGCGGACCGGTGAAAGGTATTGCCAAAGCATCGGACTCTGTGACCGGGAAGTACATCAGTGGAAAGGCCACAATTCCGGTTCCGGCCGCACGTCGTCAACCTGGTGGTGGGGCCCTCCTCATTCGCGGTGCGAGAGAGCACAATCTCAAGAACGTCGATGTCGAAATTCCGCTTGGTTGCTTTGTTGCGGTGACAGGTGTTTCGGGAAGCGGCAAAAGTACGCTCATCCGCGACATTCTCCTGCCTGCTCTCATGCAACGCATTTACAAGAGCAAGGAGGCGCCCGGTCGTCACAAGGCGGTCGACGGTATAGACCAGCTCGACAAAGTGATTGACATGGATCAGTCACCGATCGGACGTACGCCACGTTCGAATCCGGCAACGAACACCGGAGGGTTTGACAACAT
>DAIOTI010000128.1:0-4979 GCA_036752105.1 Ilumatobacteraceae bacterium
GTGTGGGGCACCTGGGACGTGTTCCCCGACGACGCCTACGTCGCTGCGTCTCGCGCTGGCGTGCTTGAGCAGGGCAAACACATCGAGTCGATCTCTGACGTGTTGCGCGACGTGCGCCCCATGAAGGCCGCATTCGAGCGCAAGTACGCGCGCAACTTGGATGGCGAACACGTCATGGTCGCCTCTGGTAAGCGCGCCATGCTCGAGGGCATCCGTGCGGACATCAACAAGTTCCGCGACGAGAACAAGGTCGACCGCGTCGTCATGATCTGGTGCGCGAGCACCGAGATCTTCATCGAACCCGGCAAGGCGCATCTCGACATCGAGTCGCTCGAAAAAGCGATCGATGCGAATGACGACACCATCTCCCCTGCCATGTTGTACGCATACGCAGCACTTCTCGAAGGCGTGCCCTTTGCCAACGGTGCACCGAACTTGGCAGTCGACGCACCTGCGCTTCGGCAGTTCGCCACGGACAAGAACATCGCCATCAGCGGTAAGGACTTCAAGACCGGTCAGACGCTCATGAAGACCGTGCTCGCGCCGATGCTGAAGGCACGAATGCTCGGCCTCTCTGGTTGGTACAGCACCAACATTCTCGGCAACCGCGACGGCGAAGTACTCGACGCGCCGGAGAATTTCAAGACCAAAGAAGAATCGAAACTGGGCGTGCTCGACACCATCCTCGAGCCGTCACGCAACAAGGAGTTGTACGGCGACATCTTCCACAAGGTGAGCATCAACTACTACCCACCTCGTGGCGACAATAAAGAGGGTTGGGACAACATCGACATCTTCGGCTGGATGGGATACCCCATGCAGATCAAAGTCAACTTCCTCTGCCGTGACAGCATCCTTGCTGCTCCGTTGGCACTCGACCTGGTGTTGTTCAGCGACCTGGCGCAACGTGCCGGACTCGGTGGAATTCAAGAGTGGTTGTCCTTCTATTACAAGAGCCCACAAGTGGCGCCGGGGCTCTACCCCGAGCATGACTTGTTCATTCAGCTCACCAAGTTGAAGAACACTTTGCGTTGGATGATGGGCGAGGACCAGATCACACACCTGGGCCGCGAGTACTACGACGAGCAGTGAGCGGATCGACTCAATCGACAACTATCAAGAAGGCATTCGGATTCTTCTTCGACGCCCTCTGCGTGCTCGCCTTCGTGGTGATCGGCACACGAAACCATGACACCGACACCGGAATATCCGGCGTTCTTTATGTGGCAGCACCTTTTTGGATCGCGATGGTGCTCGGCTGGTTCGTGAGCCATGCCAAGCGAAACCCGTTCGCCATCTCCGTCGGTACACAGACATGGATAGTGACTCTGGTGATCGGCATGATGCTGCGCAACCTCGTGTTTGATCGCGGAACTGCCACGTCGTTCATGATCGTGGCCGCAATTTTCCTGGCTGTCACGATGCTCGGGTGGCGAGCTCTTTCATCACGCCGCCGACCACGTGCTGTCGCTTCCGTCGACGAATCTTGACCGTCAATTGAATGCGTGCACCATGAGTGCCGGCATGAACATGTCGCCGTAGCGCACCACTCGACGCACTGCGTCGCCTATGTCGCTCGACATGTCGGGGTGTGTGAGTGGCACGTCAGCAGCGATGAACAACTGACCCTCGTGGAGCAAGGTCTTAGCGCCGACCATGCGTTCATTGAACAACGCCATCTCCATGAGGAATTCGGCATTGGTCGGAGGGTTCTCAGAGAGGCGGTACGAGACACGCGCCGTGTCAGCCCCGATCAGGGTGTTGCTGAAGAGAGTTGCTGCAATGGAATGACCCTGCGAAGTTGTGCCGGCAAGTGCGGGCACTTCGCCGACGACCCACTCGTCTGCGACCGTGGCGCCGGCAGCCGCAAATGCGTCACTCACACGCTGGCCCCACCGGGCAACCGCTTCGTTACGCACGCTGACGGCGAATCCCCATTCGCTGTTGTGCACGAAGAACACCGACAGATTGTTCGGGTCAAGAGTGAGCCGGAAGTCGCCCGCGTCGAACAACATCGACATTGCTCGCCCGATGATCGGAGACTCGAACGACACGAACGCTTCCCCATTGGCATGGACCGGCACTGACACAGTGGTGGCGCTTCCGCCATAACGTCGCCAGTTGAGTGTGCACGTGAGACTCGTGCGCGTGATGCGCATGTGTGCGTGCGGTGGCCGAAAGTGGGGGTGTTCACCAGCGTTCAGGAACATCGGCCAGGATGCCAATACGGTGGACAACTGCTGTAAGTCGTCGGTGGTGAGCTGAAAACTGAGTGAGCCGCGCGGCGAGATGTCGAATGAAGGCTGAGTCAACGTCGGACAATCAGCGACGACTGATGTGTGACCTGCCCGCGCGATCAACACCCGATCACCGTCGGAACCATCGCTCTCAAGCGAGAGTGAACACTCGCCATGGTCACTGATGAGATTGGAGATGGAATGCAGGAATATCGGCGGCATGGGCGTGACGAACCCGGACTGTCGACGATCGTCGCTCGACACCGTGCCCCATGACGTGACGTTGTGTGACGTGCCGATCCAGTGACGGTCACCCCAAGTAGTGACTTTGAGCCACACCGCTTCGTTGTCGAGTTCGTCGACACGATTGAGCATGTGGATGAACTGGAAACGATTGACGTCGTCAGAAGTGAGAGTGATGCTCCAGAGAACGGAATTGTTCATGAGTCGGCACGAAATCCGGAGGCGAGGTGCGTGACATGAAAGCGCGAAGCACCTTGTTCAATGGACGCTGCAAATGACGACGGCGCGTAGACACCTGGTGCAGGAATGACGCCACGCACATCGCTGAGCGACACTTCAATGCTGATGGCTTGCAACGCGGTCGCCAAGCGAAGTGCTTCTTTGACCGGCAACGCAGGGAACACCACTTCCCCGTCGGTGTATGCGCTCGACTCGACGAGCTGCACCCAGCGACCATCGGTGGTGACAGGACAACGTCCGAGTAGATCGGTGAGATGCCTGTTGAGATCGCGAGCGACTGGCTCGCAATGACGCACCTGGCGCTCGACGGATTGTTGATCGGGCGACCACGAAGGATCGTTCGGAAATGAGTCGGATGGGAAGGAATCAGATGGCTGTGACATGAGGTGCCACAGGATGCCAAGGGGGTGTGTCAGGGTCAGCTGACGTTGGTGATGGCTCCCTTGTCGGCGCCTTGCACGAGGCGGGCGAACTTGGCCAGGACGCCGCTGGTGTAGCGCGGCGGTAACGGCTTCCAGCCCTGCTTGCGTTGATTCAGCTCGGCGTCGTCGACGAGCAAGTCGAGAGACTTCGTGGGAACGTCGATGCGGATGCGATCGCCATCGCGCACGAAAGCAATCGGGCCGCCATCAACGGCTTCGGGGGCCACGTGACCGATGCAGAAGCCCCACGTCCCGCCAGAGAATCGTCCGTCAGTGATGAGCGCACAATCCGCACCTCGACCTGCGCCCTTCAATGCGCCAGTGATGGCGAGCATCTCACGCATGCCGGGTCCGCCCTTCGGGCCTTCATAACGAATGACCAGCACAGTGCCGGGTTGAATGGTGCCGTCCATGATGGCTTGCATCGCGCCGTCTTCACCATCGAACACTCGTGCGGGTCCTTCGAACTGCAACTGATCCTTGGTGAGTCCCGCGACCTTCACGACAGAACCTTTCGGCGCGAGCGAGCCGGTGAGAACGTTGATGCCACCTTCGGTGTGAATCGGATCTGACAGCGGATGGATGACATCACCGTCTGGTGCCGGCGGATCGAGTTCTGCAAGATTCTCTGCCATTGTCTTTCCGGTGCACGTGAGTACATCGCCGTGCAAAAGCCCGGCATCGAGCAGGTGCTTCAACACGACGGGGACACCACCGATGCGGTGCACATCCGTCATGTGGTACTTGCCACCAGGCTTTGTGTCGGCGATGTGAGGAACTTTGTCGGCGATGCGATTGAAATCGTCGAGCGACAACTCGACGCCAGCTTCGTTTGCAATTGCGAGCAGATGCAACACAGCATTGGTGCTGCCACCTAGGGCATTCACGAGTGCGATGGCATTCTCAAATGCTTTCTTGGTGAGAATGTCACGTGGATAGATGCCGAGACGAAGCAAGTTGACCACTGCTTCGCCTGCGCGGCGAGCGTCGTGCTCACGAGAAGTGTCGACTGCCGGCGCCGATGCCGAACCGGGAAGGCTCATTCCGAGCGCCTCGGCGATCGACGACATGGTGTTGGCGGTGAACATGCCACCACACGCACCTTCACCAGGACACGCGGCTCGCTCGATGTCACCCAGCTCGCTTTCACTCATTGTTCCGGCAGCACACGCACCGATTGCTTCGAACACGGTGGTGATGTCGATGTTCTTTCCGCCGTGTTGACCGGGAAGTGTCGATCCGTTGTACACGAACACTGACGGCAGGTTGAGGCGCGCTGCTGCCATGAGCATGCCCGGAATGCTCTTGTCGCATCCGGCGAGACCGACGAAGCCGTCCATGCGTTCGGCGTGCACGACAGTCTCGACGCTGTCGGTGATGACCTCACGGCTCACGAGCGAGGCGCGCATTCCTTCATGACCCATCGAGATGCCGTCACTGACGGTGATGGTGCCGAACTCGAGCGCCACTCCTCCGGCTGAGCGCACTCCCTCTTTCGAGGCCGCAGCAAGACGTCGCAACGACACGTTGCACGGAGTGACTTCGTTCCATGCAGATGCGATACCGATCTGCGGCTTCACCCAGTCGTCGTCACCGAGACCGACCGCACGCAACATGGCGCGGGCTGCTGCCTTCTGAATGCCGTCAGTGACGTCGCGACTGCGCGGCTTGATGTCGATGGGGGTTCCGTCAGGGCGTGAAGACATGACGGGAACGCTAGTGGGAGGACTTTGCGAGTTCCTCTGTCACTTCGGCTTTTGGTGCAACAGGTGTGGTGGATTCGCTCTTTGGTGAACCACCTTTGAGGAATAGCCATGTCACCGGGATGAGGTACGCG
>DAIOTI010000129.1:0-4935 GCA_036752105.1 Ilumatobacteraceae bacterium
GTCGGGAGATGTGACCTTCGATGCCACTATCGGTGTCGACCGTGCAGAGTCTTTGTACGAGAAGGTCTTCTTTGATTACGGGGACGATTCAGTGGCGCAGTTGGGCGGCGTTCATCTCGCCTGCGAACAAGCATCGAATGTGCTCACCAAGATCCTCGAGTGGGGTCGATTGATGAGTTATCTCGAACAGAGCACGAGATACATCGCCTACGACGAGCGTCTCGGTGGTCGATATCGCTATTACCGAGACCCAGACATCGTGGCTGGACGATTCGGCACGCGATACGTGGGCGACATGGACCGCATGTTCGACTCATACAGTCAACTAGCTGATGTCGTGACGCGGCATGTGCGCACTTCGGTTCCCAAAGACCCCCGCGACTCAGATTTCGTGTATCGGCAGGCGACCAGGGCAAAGGCACTTGACGCCGTACGTGGCGCACTTCCAGCAGCGTCGCTGTCCAATGTCGGAATATACGGAACCGGACAAGCATTCGAGGCACTTCTCTTGCGTATGAGAGCCCACGCCCTGCCTGAGGCACGGGTATATGCCGACATGATGCTGACAGAGCTTCGAAAGGTCGTTCCGAGCTTTCTGAAACGAGTGGATATTCCCGACCGAGGCGGAGCATGGTCTGAGTATCTGGCCGACACACGGGATTCAACGCACTCCGTCGTGGAGCGAATTCTCGGCGACGACATCGCTTCTGAGGTGGACGAAGTCACGTTGACTGATTTTGATCCGGATGGCGAGTCGAAGGTGATTGCCGCAATTTGCTACTCACACAGCCATCTACCTGAATCTCAGATCATGTCGCGCGTCGATGAGTTGTCGACCGAACAACGTCGAGACATTCTTCGGGCGTATGTCGGCGATCGTGCGAATAGGCGTCATCGACCTGGCCGTGCATTCGAGCGGACGGATTATCGATTCGATGTTCTCTCTGACTACGGAGCCTTCCGTGATCTTCAACGCCACAGGTTGCTCACCATTGAATGGCAACCGTTGACTCCGTATCACGGATATGCCCGACCTGATCTTGTGGACGCAGCGGGAGCAGCAGCGGATTTCGATGAAGTAATGGATCGTGCTCGAGGGCTTTACGAAGCTCTCGTTCATGACTACCCAGAGCAGGCGTCATATGCGGTCTCGATGGCATACCGGTTGAGGTATGTGATGCAGTTCAATGCGCGTGAGGCAATGCACATGCTCGAGTTGCGATCGGCTCCACAAGGCCACCCCGCGTATCGTCGCGTCGCGCTCGAGATGCACCGACAGATCGGCGAGGTGGCCGGACACCGTGCACTTGCGGAGTCGATGTCGCACATGACGATGGAAGCGCCGGAGTTGGAACGACTCGAAGCAGAGCGACGGGCTGAATCCAAGCGTCGAGATTCATGAGGTTCTGGCGACATTTCGTCATTGCATCGTGACGACCGTCACGAGTTATCCACAGATTGTGAGAGGTCGTGCAAGTTGCCAACTTTGTGCGTAGTATCCGCGCGGACAACGGCTTGCTGAGCCGGAGCCAAATGACGCGCACAACGTGCGTCGAACGAAGGAGTACTGGTGGCCGCTGACGACATCGATCCGGAAGAGCTCGACGAGGTCGAGATCGACGCCGACGATTTGGCTCCTGACGAGCTGGAAGAAGACGGACTCGAAGATGGCGAGTTTGAAATCATCGACGAAGACGACGTCGATGGTGACATTGGTGATGACGATGATGATGACAGCGTCGGAGCCACTGTTGTGCGTCGCGCCAATGACGACGACGAAGATGAAGAAGACCTTCTGACCGCAGACGACGTCGAAGAAGATCTTGACAAGATCCTGAAGGACAAGCTCGCTTCAGAAGAGCTCGCTCCGGAAGACGAAGAAGAAGTTGAAGTAGATGACCGCTCAGGCGGAGACGATCGCTTGCAACCAAAGCGGGCCGACGAGCAGTTGTGCACGAGTTGTTTCCTCCTCGTTCGCGAAAGTGCGCCCATCTGCCCAGTTGGCGATGACTCGTGTCCGATCTTCAGCAGGCGTTAGAGGACCGACCATGACGACCCCGGTCGAATCTCTGAAGGATTCGATCCGCCAGACGGTTGGTTCAATACGGCGCGATGCCCCAGCCGCTCGCTTCATCGGTGAGCAGGTGGTCAAGATGTTGGGCCGTTCGTTTTCTCAAAAGCTGAGGCATTTTTCGCACCAGACGACTGAACAACACACCGAAATCGATGCGAACAGCGAGTGGCAGCCCACAGACGCAGTGTCATCACATGAGAATGCGACCGGCAATTCGCGTCCATGGCCGCAGTACGACGTGATGTCCGCGCGAGACATCATTGGGCAATTGAGAGTTAGTCCTCCTGAGGTCCGCAGAGCGGTGAGTATGTATGAGCGCGGTCACCGAGCGCGGTCAACGATTCTGGCAGCGTGCGAGACTGAAAGTGACTTCTCCACGCCATGATCGACATCCGTGTCCACGATGCAGCGAACGAATCAATTGCGTCCGTCCTAGACGACCATCGCCGACGAGCACGCGAGGATGCGGCACAGTTCAGGGGAAGCGTCACACCGTCCACGACAGAGGGCTCTAGGCGCGCGTACATCGCTGTAGTGGGAATGTCTGCCGTCGGATCCCTAGTAGTTCGTTTCGGCGATGCTGGCGAGTGGACCATCGAACAAGTACATGTCATTCGTGAGGCGCGGGGAATTGGTGTCGGGAATGCCTTGATGAAGAGAGTGCTCTCTGACGCGAGAGGCCAGGGGGTCACTCGTGTGTCGAGCGAGGCACTACCAGGTGACAGAGCGACAAAGAACTTGTTCGAACGATTCGGCCTCATCGCAGAGGCCATTGTCGTTTCGAGAACCCTGTAGACCTAGGCGCCGGTCCAGCGCGGTGCGCGCTTTTCGATGAAGGCCTCGAGACCTTCTTTCGTGTCACTCGATTGAAGGACCACGGAGAATTCCGCATTGGTCATCTGAATCAAGGTCTCATCATCCTCTGTCGCAGCGGCCAACACCACGCGCCGGCTGGCTCGCACCGCAAGGGGAGCGTTCTCACAGATCTTCTCGGCGAGGGCCATGGCCACATCCAGTGCTGTGCCTGGATCAACGAGGCGATTCACCATGCCTAGGTCATATGCGCGCTGCGCACTGAGAGGCTCACCGGTGAGGATCACTTCCATGGCGACTTGTCGACCCAGAGCACGTGGAAGTCGATAGAGGCCACCAGCTGCAGCAATGAGATTTCGTTTCACTTCGGCGAGCCCGAAAGCGCTTCGAGTGGTTGCAACGATCATGTCGCAGGCCAAGGCAATTTCGCATCCGCCGGCTGTGGCCAGTCCGTCAATGGCGGCTATGACCGGCTTTTGACGTTTGTAGTACACGAATCCGGCGAAGTTTCCATCTCTCGTATTGATGCTCTGTCCTTCGCCAGAGTTGATCGCCTTAAGGTCGGCACCTGCGCAAAAGACCGGTCGCTCCTGTCCCGTGGTGTTCGCAGTGAGTACTGCGACCCAGATGTCGGGGTCGGCCTCGAGGCGCTTCATGGCCTCGTCCATCCCGGTAGCAATGTCGGCGTTGACTGCGTTGCGAGCCTCGGGACGATTCAGAGTAATGACGGCGACGTGACCGCGCTTTTCGAACAGGACCTTGTCTGACATGTTCAGTTTTCTTGTGTAGAGCTGTCTGCAATCGCATCGGACGATGCGGTCTCGATTGTGGTGACGTCGACCTGTGCCTCAGAGTCCACCACTGATGAGACATCTGGTGTCTCGACGGGGGAGGATGTCGCCTCAGGCTTGCCAGAGCGAGGCTTGTCAGATCTGGGCTGACGCGGACCGCGATCGTTTGACTTTGAACCGGGTCTTGGCGCCCTCTTTTCAGGACGTGTCGGACGCAATGGTCGCGGTGTGGGTGACTTTGGATCGGCAGTGATGCCGTACAAGACCGCAATCTGCGGGATGAGCACCGCGAGTCGTTGAACTGTCGCTTTGAGCTCGTCGGTGACAATCTGGGCTGGCGCCGCCGGAGCAACTGTCGATCTGACCGGTGAGAAGGCGACTGCTTCTAGCAACGCAATCCAGCGGTCCGCTGGTGCATCAGCGGTAAGACTGCTGGTGGCGAGAGCTGATAGTTGCGTGGCAAGTTCAGGTGGGAAACGCACTCCGGCTTTGGGTGGTTGCGAAGACAACTTGAGTGCGCGCACCACACGACCGACACTTGTTGCGGCCTGTACGTCCTCGAGCCAATTCTTGGTTTCTTCCTCCTGGCGACGAGCGAGAGCAGTCTTCAATTCCTCGGCTAACACGCGGGTTGTTTCATCGCGTGCAACGACGGGATCGGCCGCAGCAACGACCACGGAACGCAAGTCGCGAAGATCGAGTTCATCGACCATTGCTTTGGCAGCCTCTGCTCGGTCATGCCACTCGGCAACGCGCAGGCGGGGCAGCAGGTTTTCTGCGAGTGTGACGATGCCTTCGGCAGGAACCTTTTCCTTGCCCTCTTTGACGGCTTGCGCATTCTGCTCAGCGACGGCGGCCCGCACCGCCGGGATGCCACCGCTCAGCACTCGCTCCGCAATGGCACGCTGAGCCTCGGGCAGGTCGGCGAGAACAACATCGATGCGTGCACGACCGGTCTTCAGTCGCTTGAGCTTCGGTCTCTGCGGAAGTTCGGGGGGAGCCTCGAAAAATGGTCGTCGCGGACGACCATCTGAACCTTCACCTTTCGCTTCGCGACCACCCTGTTCGCGACGAGGACGACCTTTGCGGTCTGAGGCTCCACGACGCTCTTTCTTCCTCAATTGAGAGGTCACTCCCTCAAATGGCTTCTCACTCGGCAAGAGCGACAAGACATTGGTCTTCTCGGCGCGTTGTTTGGAGGCGAGAACTGACAAGACACGAGTGCCGTCAAGATCTGATTCAACCTCTGCACGAAGT
>DAIOTI010000130.1:0-4929 GCA_036752105.1 Ilumatobacteraceae bacterium
CAGAGGCGCTCATAGTCGGTGAACCCGACGCTGTGGTGAGCGGTGTGTCTCTTGACTCGCGCAAAGCCATGCCAGGTGATCTTTTCTGTTGCGTACCTGGTTCAGAAGTCGACGGGCACGACTTTGCTCGCGATGCGGTTGCGCAGGGTGCTACAGCTCTGCTGGTAGAGCGCGAAGTTCACGGTGTCGATGATTCGGTACCGCAGATTGTCGTTCCGGATGTACGAATTGCGATGGGGCCACTGAGTTCAGAGCTCTTCGGAAAGCCGAGCACTCGCATGTGCGTGGTCGGAGTGACAGGGACGAATGGAAAGACCACGACGACCGCAATGCTCGCTTCTATTTTCGCGAGTGCTGGTCATCGCACGGAAGTTCTCGGTACTCTCACCGGTTCGCGGACGACACCGGAAGCGCCCGATCTTCAAAGGTTCTTCGCCGATTCGCTCACCGACGATGTCTCCTATGTCGCGATGGAGGTGTCCTCTCACGCGCTCGACCAACATCGCGTCGACGGAACACGATTCGGTGCGGTGGTGTTCACCAATCTCGGACGCGACCACCTCGACTACCACGAGACCACGGAGCGTTATTTTGCTGCGAAGGCTCGACTCTTCATCGAGGACTTCTCCGACATCGCCGTCGTCAACGCCGATGATGTCCACGGAAGGTTGCTCATCGACTCCCGCGCCGGTGGAGCTTCGACCTATTCGCGTAAAGACATCGACAATGTTCGCGTGTCGGCCGAATCGCTGTCGTTCTCGTGGCAAGGCACCACCATCAATGTGCCAATCGGTGGTGACTTCAACGTGGACAATGCGCTGGCGGCCTGTGTCACGGCCCGAGAGCTGGGCTTCTCGCTCGAGGAGATTCGCGAAGGTTTGGCATCACTTCGACCGGTCAAAGGAAGATTCGAGTACATCTCCACCACGGCTGGTGTGCATGTCGTCATTGATTATGCGCACACCCCTGAAGCGCTCGAGCGCCTCCTCACATCGGTGGCTACCGAGCACGGCAAGCGACTCATCGTGGTATTTGGCTGTGGTGGCGACCGCGATGCTGGAAAGCGCCCGGTTATGGGGGCAATTGCTGTGACCCACGCAGACGTCGTCGTGGTGACATCGGACAACCCTCGTCACGAAGATGCCGCGGCAATTATCGACGACATCATTGTCGGCGTCGACGATGTTTCGCGGCCGAAGGTCTCAAGAGTCATCGACCGTAGAGCAGCCATCGAACATGCGATCACGATGGCTGAACCAGGAGACATGGTCGTGATCGCAGGTCGTGGACACGAGTCGCAGCAAGAAATTGCCGGCGAGATGAGGGACTTCGACGATGCGGTGGTCGCACGAGAAGTGATTCAAAGGCTGGTCAGGCCCGCATGATCGCTGTTCTCATCGCCGGTGTCGTGTCGATGTTGCTCTCGTTGCTCGGCTCGCGTGCCCTCATGCAACTCTTTGCCCGACTCGGCGTCGGTCAGCCGATTCTCGGCAAAGAAGATCACGGCCCTGTGCATCACAGTCCGAAACAAGGCACTCCGACGATGGGCGGTGCAGCAATCATCGTCGCTGCGTTCAGCGGTTGGCTAGTTGCTCACGTACGTCGCGGTCTTCCGTTCTCCAATCAAGCACTCATCATGTGGGCTGGTGTCCTGTTGCTGGCGCTGATGGGTTTTCTTGACGACTTTCTCAAGGTGCGCAAGGCGCATAACCGTGGCATCTTCTGGAAGCGAAAGGGATACATCACCTTCGGTCTCGTCGTCCTCACGATGACGTGGCTCATGTTCGCCACAAACGTCTCTGAAACGTTGTCGTTCACCCGTTTCGACTTTCCAGGAATCGAGTTGCCGGCTGCATTATGGGTGGTGTGGACATCACTCATGGTGTGGGCCACGACGAACGCGGTGAATGTGACGGACGGTCTTGATGGTCTCGCTGCGGGGTCGGCAACGTTTGGCTTTCTTGCGTTCACGGTCATCGCGTACTGGGCCTTCCGTAACCCCGACTTGTATCACCTGGTCAATCCACTCGATCTTGCAGTGTTCTCCATTGCATTCGCTGGCGCTTGTGGTGGGTTTCTCTGGTGGAACGCAGCGCCTGCCCGCATCTTCATGGGTGATGTCGGAGCTCTTGGTCTCGGAGCCGCACTCGGCTTACTGGCTGTCACGACGAACACGCACTTACTGCTGATACTTATCTGTGGCTTGAATGTGATGGAGGCCGGTTCTGTCGCGATTCAGATGACCATCTTCAAGGCATCGGGACGCACACGACGATTCTTCCGCATGACGCCGATTCATCACCACTTCGAACTTCTTGGTTGGCCAGAGACGACCGTGATCATCCGTTTCTGGATCATCTCCGGAATCTGTGTGGCTGCCGCTGTCGGATTGTTCATCGCCGACTTCACCAACATGAGTGCGTTGGAAGTCGGTCGATGAGAACGGTGTCTGTGTACGGGCTCGGTGTGGCCGGCGTCGCTGCCGCCAAGGCCTTTGCCGAGCGCGGTATCGGTGTGCGCCTCGGTGACGACTCCATCACAGACGACATGGTGGCGTTGGCGGATGCGATCGACTCACCTCTGCACGCCGCCGATGATGCTCGCGGCGTCGAGTCCGTGCTTCGCGGCGCTGATGCGCTGGTGCCGGCGCCTGGCATTGCTCCGAATCACCCGGTCATCGTCGAGGCGCATCGTCGCGGAATCGCAATTCGCAGTGAGATCGACATCGCATACGAGTGGGAGCAGGCTCGCCCAGATGGCCCGCGACCGATCGTGGCGGTCACTGGAACCGATGGCAAGACGACCACGACGATGTTGGTTGCTGCTCTCATCAGAGAGTCCGGAAAGAGTTGCGCCGAAGTCGGTAACACCGATGTTCCGTTCATCGCGGCAGTCAACGAAGATGTCGATGCCTTCGTGGTTGAATGCTCGAGTTTTCGACTTGCATTCACGCAATGTTTTCGCGCAGATGCATCGATCTGGTTGAACATCGCTCCCGACCATCTCGATTGGCACGGTTCATTCGAGGCCTACTCGGCGACAAAGGCACGAATTTGGAGCCATGACCGCTCTAGCGATGTCGCTGTCCTCCCGTTCGGCGACGCGCTCATCGAGGGATACGCGAGGTCACGCGATCATCACATTCGTACATTCGGATTAATCGACGGTGACTATCGAGTCGAAGCAGGAAGTCTTGTCGGCCCTGGAGGGCCGTTTGCATCTGTCGCGTCGATGTGGCGCTCCATGCCGCACGACATCACCAATTCGCTTGCAGCGTGCGCTGCGGTGCTGGAGCGCGGTTTGGTTTCCGTCAGTCACATCGAAGGTGCTCTTGCGAATTTTCAACCTGCTTCACATCGCATCGAGCACGTCGGCGAGTTCAAGGGTTCTGCTTGGTTCGACGACTCGAAAGCCACGAGTCCGCATGCGGCTCTCACGGCCATACGTGCTTTCGACCGCGTGGTGCTCATCGCTGGCGGAAAGAACAAAGACCTCGACTTGTCGCAACTTGCGAGCGAACCGCATCGAATGCAAGGTGTCGTCGCGATTGGTGCTTCGCAAGATGCCATCGTCGATGCATTCACCGGCGTGTGCACTGTCGTGCGTGCAGACTCGATGGAGACAGCGGTGGCGCAAGCAGCAATGTTGGCCGTGCCAGGAGTTTCTGTGCTTCTTTCGCCCGGCTGCACGAGCTACGACTGGTACGCAAATTACAAACAACGTGGTGATGACTTCGTGGCTTGCGTGGAGAAGCACTTCTCACACTCGAACGACCACATCACGACAACTCGTGGAGGGACCCAATGACGAGCACCCATCTACCTGCCCCGGCACTCAGCATCGCAGAGCGAAGACTTCGGACTTTGCAGCGAACTGGTCTGGCGCAGAAGCGAAAGATCGCCGAGAAGCCCCCGACTTTCGTGTTCTACGGAATCCTGGTGGTCGTGACGATGCTGACATTGCTCGGTCTCGTGATGGTGTTCTCATCGTCGTCTGTCACGCTCGTCAAAGACGGAAGCTCGGCGTGGTACTTCTTCCAGAAGCAACTGTTGTGGGCGTTCTTCGGACTGGTGACCGGACTCGGCATGTATCGCATGCCGTATTACATCTGGCGCGGACTGGTGAAGCTCTCACTTGCCATCGCCTTCGGTCTGAACATCCTTGCGTTCGTACCTTTCTTCGGCAAAGAGGTGAATGGTGCTCGTGCATGGGTCGGCTGGAGCGTCATCCGTTTCCAGCCCTCAGAGTTTCTGAAACTTGCAATCGTGTTGTACTGCGCCGACCTGCTGGCCAAGCGACATCGTCGTGTCGAGTTTGCGAAAGACACCTTGGTTCCCGTGGTTCTCGTCATCGGCGGTGCATCGCTCATGTGTCTTGCCCAGAAAGACATCGGCTCGGCCACCATCTTTGGCGGAATTCTTCTCCTCATGTGTTTCATCGCCGGCCTTCCGAAACGACACTTGGCATACGTATGCGGATTCGTCGCTGCAGGTGCGGTGTTCGTCATCGCCACCAGTACCACCGCACGTGCTCGCTTCACATCGTTCTTGGACCTCGAAGGAACAAAGGGGTATCGCGGATATCAGGTGTATCAGTCACTGCTCAGCATCGCCAATGGTGGTCCGACCGGTGTGGGCATCGGTTCAGGAACTGGAAAGTGGGGTTATGTTCCGTTGTCGCACAGCGACTTCATCTTCGCGATCATCGCTGAAGAGTTGGGGCTCGTCGGAACGGTTCTCGTGCTCGGTGGATTCATCGCACTCGTGTATCTCGGTGTTCAGACGGCGCTCGGCGCACGAGACATGTACGGTGCGCTGCTCGCCGGTGGAGTGACCGCATGGTTCGGTGTTCAAGCAATCGTGAACATCGGAGGCGTCACAGGCTCACTTCCGATGACAGGTCTCACATTGCCCTTCATCTCATATGGTG
>DAIOTI010000131.1:0-4906 GCA_036752105.1 Ilumatobacteraceae bacterium
GTACAGATCATTGCGATGCCGGAACCCTTGTCTATCTGTGCGAGTGGGTGCGCAAGAACGGGAACCTCGACATCGAACAAGGGTGAGCGCACCGTCGTGCCAAAGAGCGGTTTGTAACGGTCGTCGTCTGGATGTGCGACCAATGCGACGCATGCAGGGATGAGCACCGGTCGAGTGGTCTCGATGATGACATCACCAGATCCGTCGGACTTGTGGAATGCAACCGTGTGATACGCACCTGGGCGTTCGCGATCTTCGAGCTCGGCTTGTGCGACCGCAGTGCGAAAGTCGATGTCCCACAACGTCGGTGCTTCTTGTGTGTACGCCTCGCCACGCTTCAGATTGCGTAGAAAAGCGCGCTGGCTGATGCGTCGAGAGCGGTCGTCGATGGTGGTGTAGAGGTAACGCCAGTCGACCGACAAGCCGAGGCGACGGAACAAGTCTTCGAACACTTTCTCGTCTTGTGCGGTGAGTTCCTCGCACAATTCGATGAAATTCGGTCGTGACACGGGCACGGCCTTGTGATCCTTCGGTGGGTTTCCACGAAACGGTGGCTCGAAGTTTGCTTGATACGGAACAGATGGATCACACGACACACCGAAGAAGTTCTGTACGCGTCGCTCGGTAGGAAGACCGTTGTCATCCCAGCCCATCGGATAGAACACTTGCTTGCCGCGCATGCGCCAGAAGCGTGCGACGGTGTCGGTGTGGGTGTAGGAGAACACGTGACCCATGTGCAACGAGCCGCTGACCGTGGGGGGTGGTGTGTCGACGGCGAACACGTCGGCACGTGTTGCAGCGGGGTCGAAGCGGTACACCCCAGCGCCCTCCCACGATGCCGTCCACTTCGTCTCAAGATCATCGAGAGATGGCTTCTCAGGCACGGCAGACATAGGAGACAAATCGTAGGCTTCTCCCCGTGCTGAACCTCTATGACACCGCCACTCAGACGGTGAAACCTCTGGCACAGAGAGACCCAGGGACAGTCAGCATTTATTTGTGTGGCCCCACGGTGTACGGCCCACCGCACCTCGGGCATGGTCGCGCCACGCTGGTGTACGACATTTTGCGCCGCTACCTCGAATGGACGGGCTTGCGCGTGCGTCTCGTGTCGAACATCACTGACATCGACGACAAGATCATCGATCGCGCCAATCGTGAGGGTCGCCCCTGGCAGGACATCACAAACAAGTGTGAAGACGTGTGGTTCCGTGCCATGTCGCAGTTGGGAGTACAGCGCCCGACCGACGTGCCACATGCGACGGAATATGTGGACGAGATGGTCTCGATGATCGAAGAACTCGTGTCACGCGACGCTGCGTATGCAACCAGTGACGGCGTGTATCTCTCGGTCGAGTCTGTGCCTGATTACGGGTTGCTCGCTCACCAGAGCCTCGATGACATGTTGGCTGGTGGAGGCGAGCGCGAAGTGTTGGGAGCCGAGGAGAAGCGTCACCCCGCAGACTTTGCTCTCTGGAAGTTTTCGAAGCCTGGTGAGCCGAGTTGGCCGTCGCCGTGGGGAGACGGGCGCCCAGGCTGGCACAGCGAATGTGTGGTCATGAGTCTTCATCTCTTAGGTGAAGGGTTCGACTTGCACTGTGGCGGTGCCGATCTTCGATTCCCGCACCACGAGAATGAGCGTGCGCAGTCAGTCGCTCTCGGTCGCGAATTTGCCCGCCATTGGATGCACAACGGTTTCGTCGTCGATGCTGAGGGCGAGAAGATGTCGAAGAGTCTCGGCAACGTGGCGAACCTGCTCGATTTGCTCGAGCACTACGACCCACGTGCCTATCGCATGTTGCTGTTGCAGTCGCACTACCGCTCACCTGTGAAAGTGGGCCAGGACAACATCGATGCATCGGTGAAATCGCTGGCGAATCTCGACAATTTCTATGCTCGGACCAGTGATTGTTTAGGTGGTACAGCTGACACTTCGTTGCTCGCCGATTTCCGTACGGTGATGGACAACGATCTCGACACACCGAGTGCGATGGCACTTGTTTTCGACACGGTGCGTGCGGCCAACGCAGCACTCGATGCCGGCGACAGAGCACGATGCATCGTGTTGCGTGCAACGGCTGTCGAAATGGCTGCAGCATTAGGGCTGAATTTCACCGCTGGTGACGCGATCGACGATGTCGCTCGAGGAAAAGCAGCTGAGATCGATGCTGCGCGTGCAGCAAAAGACTTCGCACGCGCCGATGCACTTCGTGCTGAGTTGACTGCACAGGGTTACGTCGTCGAAACGTCCAAGGAAGGCACGCGCCTTCGCCGTGGCTGACACGACCGCCACGACCAACAAGGCACAACTTCCTCCCGGTTTCTGGACGATCTGGACCACGGTCGCACTCGACCTCGTCGGGTTCGGAATAGTCGCTCCGATTCTTGGTCGTTATGCAGAGCGCTTCGGAGCATCAGGCCTCGAAGTCGGTCTGTTGTTCGCGTCGTTCTCGCTTGCGCAGTTCGTGTTCTCGCCAATTCTTGGTCGCGTGTCAGATCGCGTGGGGCGAAAGCCCGTCATCATCGTGTCGCTCATCGGAACAGCGGTCGGAAGTTTCATCACGGGTGCAGCTGGTGCACTGTGGGTGTTGTTCTTGGGGCGAATCCTCGACGGAGCGTCGGGCGCCAGTGTCGCTGTCGCTCAGAGTGCGATCACAGACATCGCACCGCCCGATCAGCGCACGAAGTTGCTCGGCATGCTCGGTGCTGCATTCGGAATTGGTTTCGTACTCGGACCAGCAGTCGGTGGATTGGCGGCGCTCGGAGGTCCTCACGTGCCGTTCTACGTTGCAGGAACGGTGGCTGCTGTGAATGCGGTACTTGCCTTCATCCGATTGCCTGAGACCAAGATAGAAGTGGCGCCGACCTCACTTTCGAATCGCACGACGGCGCGAGTCGTGTCCCCCGAGTTGTTTCGTTTTGCTGTCGTGGGCTTCATTGCCACGGCAGGGTTCGCCGGTTTCGAGGCGACGTTTTCTTTGTTCGGTGAACGTCGATTCGATCTCACCGAGGGTTCGGCCGCCGCGGTCTTTCTTTTCGTCGGCGCCTTGTTGGTGGTCGTGCAAGGCGTGCTCATCGGCAAGCTTGCGGCACGTGTGCACCCGTTCACGTTGCTGCGCGGTGCTCTGTTCGTTGTTGCTGTCGGTTTGTTCGCGTTGAGCACCGCGACGACGTGGCCCGTGCTGTTCATCTCGCTGGCGGTGCTCGCTTTTGGTCAGGGTGTCGCGACACCATCTCTCACATCGCTCGTTGCCGAAGCTGCGCCTGAAGATCGCAGGGGAGAGGCGCTCGGATACCAACAAAGTGCTGGTGCACTCGCTCGCATAGCAGGGCCGATTGCTGCAGGCGCAGTGTTCGACGGTGTCGGTGTCGGCGCGCCGTATGTCATGGGTGGTGCACTCGTCCTCGTCGCCCTCGGTGTCGTGTCGTCTCGGCGAAGCTCGACGAGTTCGGTCGCCTGACACATCTGGCCGACAGCGCGTTCGACACGACGGTGGGCACTACCCGTTGGTAACTTGGCGCCATGGCCGAGTTTTCCCTCCAACTCAATGACGATCAACTTCAGATCCAGGACTGGATTCACACTTTTGCAAAGGACGTCATTCGTCCGAACGCAATCGAGTGGGACGAGCGCGAAGAGTTCCCGTTCCCGATAGTCGAAGAAGCCGCAAAGATCGGCTTGTACGGCTGGGAGTTCCTCATGAACTCAATGGGAGATCCATCTGGTCTCACTATGCCGGTGGCGATCGAAGAGTTGTTCTGGGGCGATGCTGGTATCGGCATGGCGATCATGGGTTCGGGTCTTGCTGCTGCTGGAATTGCAGGAAATGGCACTCCGGAGCAGGTGATGGAGTGGGTGCCGCAGTGTTACGGCGACGCAAACAAGGTTCAGCTTGGTGCGTTCTGTGTGAGCGAACCCGATGCAGGTTCCGACGTGTCGTCGCTTCGCACGCGCGCCGTGTACGACGAAGCAAACGACGAGTGGGTGTTGAACGGCACGAAGGCATGGATCACCAACGGCGGCATTGCCGATGTTCACGTGGTCGTCGCAGCAGTCGACCCTGCATTGAAGGGGCGTGGTCAGGCCTCGTTCGTCGTGCCGCCTGGGACGAAGGGAATCAGCCAAGGTCAGAAGTACCTGAAGCACGGAATTCGCGCGTCGCACACCGCAGAAGTCGTGCTCGATGATGTGCGTGTTCCGGGTCGTTGCCTCTTGGGCGGCAAGGAAAAGCTCGATGCGAAACTCGCTCGTGCGCGCGAGGCAGGACGAAGCGGCGAGAAGCAGCCGGCGATGAGCACGTTCGAGGCCACGCGACCAGCGGTGGGCGCGCAGGCGCTTGGTATCGCGCGAGCTGCATACGAGATTTCACTTGACTACGCAAAGGAGCGCGTCGCCTTTGGCAAGCCGATCATCATGAACCAGGCGATTGCTTTCAAATTGGCGAACATGATCACCCGTATCGATGCGTCACGATTGTTGATTTGGCGTGCAGCGTGGACCGCGAAGAACGGTGGCTTCACTCACGGCGAAGGTTCCATGAGCAAGTACTACGCGTCAGAGACAGCAGTGCGCGTCACTGAGGAAGCGATTCAGATTCTTGGTGGATATGGCTACACACGCGAGTACCACGTCGAGCGAATGCACCGCGACGCCAAGATTCACACCATCTTCGAGGGCACCTCAGAAATTCAGCAGCTTGTGATTGCTCGTGCAATCTCCGGCTTGCGCATCGAATAATTCGGCATACAGTAGGGATATGCCTACGTCGAACTCCATTCGCCAGCGAATTTTGGATCTAGCTGTTGCTGCCATCGATGATGGTGGGGAAGCAGCAGTTCGTGTCAATGATCTTGCTGCTGAAGCAGGCGTTACTGTTCCTACGTTGTATCGACACTTCGGTAGTCG
>DAIOTI010000132.1:0-2207 GCA_036752105.1 Ilumatobacteraceae bacterium
AGTCGCGCGGTACATGACGGCGTACGGGGAGGCGCTTGAAGAGTGCAGCCAAGCTGGTGCGCAACCACTCGTGGTAGGTGGTACTGGTTTGTACATCACTGCCGTCGTTGACGGACTCAATCTTCCAGGCGAGTGGCCCGAGATACGACAGGAGCTCGAACTCGAACCAGACACCATTGCACTCCATGGTCGTCTCGCCACGCTTGACCCACTTGCTGCGACGCGCATGGAGTCCACCAATCGTCGACGAGTGATACGCGCACTCGAAGTGACGTTGGGTAGCGGTCGACTGTTTAGTTCCTTCGGCGACGGTGTGGCCACTTATCCGCCGACCGAGACCCGTCAGGTAGGTCTTCGCTGGACGCGGACCGCATTGGCAGAACGCATTGCGCGACGTGTACACAAGATGGTTGCCGACGGCCTCGTCGATGAAGTGAGGTCGCTTTTGGCCGAACCCGACGCTCTGTCGGCAACGGCACGCCAGGCACTGGGTTACAAGGAAGTCATCGAACATCTCGAGGGTGACCTCAGCCTCGAAGCGGCTATCGAGAAAGTCATTCTCCGCACTCGACAGTTTGCTGTTCGCCAAGAGCGCTGGTTTCGTCGCGATCCACGTATTGAATGGATTGATGTCGTCGTCGACCCGGTTGAGGAAATCGCCACCCATGTACTGCAGACGCTGGCGTAGGGTGTGACGACACCTATGGAAGTGACTGTCTCCAAGCACCACGGTCTTGGCAACGACTTTCTCGTGTATGACGTCGCCCAAGGAGTTCCATCTCGTCCTTGGCCGGAGATTGCCGTGAAGTTGTGTGACCGTCGAATGGGTGTCGGTGCCGATGGGTTGTTGGTGTTGCAGCGCCAGGGAAACTTCAGTGCATCGATGGCGCTCTTCAACTCCGACGGAAGTCGGGCCGAGATGAGTGGCAACGGCATCCGTTGTCTCGTGCAGGCCGCGTACCTGGCCGATGCCGCAAGCGGTGAGTGCACGTATCTGGTGACAACTGATGCGGGTGAACGAGAGGTTCAGGTACTTGGTGAGCCGGTTGGCGGTTTACAGAGTGTCGTTGTCGACATGGGCGTCATCGAAGACATCGAAGCGCCGACCCAGTGGTCGTTGCTCGAGGCCCACCCGGATCGTCCGGTTCGACACGTGAGCCTCGGCAATCCGCATTCGGTCGTGGCGGTCGATGACGTCAAGCTGGTCGACTTGGAGGCGCTTGGCGCGAAGGTTCCAGAGGTGAACCTCGAAGTAGTCGAGCCAGGTCCAGAGTCTCACGCCATCACGATGCGTGTGCATGAACGTGGGGCCGGTGTCACGCTCGCCTGTGGAACCGGAGCATGTGCAAGTGCCGAAGCGGCGTTGTCGTGGGGCATCGTGCCGAGTTCAACGAGCGAAGTGCTCGTGCACATGGACGGAGGCGATGCCCGTGTGCGTATTGATGCGACATCACGCCGTGCAACGTTGATCGGACCGACGCAGTTCATCGCTACGGTCACGGTGAACGTGTGAGCAACCCGTATCAGGAGGCGCTAGGTCGCACGCTCATCGAGCGCACGTTCCGTGAGCGCATCGTGCTTGTCGGGGTGACACTTGCAGGGCAGACAGATGAAGACACGGAAGAAGGACTTGACGAGCTCGCACTTCTGGTTGACACCGCTGGAGCCGATGAAGCAGCACGCGTGACACAGCGTCGCGACACCCCAGATCCGACCTTCTACATCGGTAAAGGGAAAGTCGATGAACTTCACGAAGTGTGTCTCGCCGTCGACGCCGACACAGTGGTGTTCGACGCGGAATTGACGCCTGCACAGCAATACAACCTCGAGAAAGTCCTCGGCCGCACTGCCCTCGACCGCACGGCGGTGATTCTGGACATCTTTGGTCAGAACGCACACACCCTTGAAGGCAAGGCGCAAGTTGAGTTGGCTTTGCTTCGGTATCGACTGCCTCGTCTACGCCGCGGTGCGAAGGCGAAGCTTTCACAGCAAAGCGGTGGAGTAGGTGCCCGCACACGTGGATCTGGCGAGACGCGGCTCGAAGTTGATCGTCGCGCGATCATGTCTCGAATCAACAAACTTGAGCGCGACCTGAAAGATCTTCGCAACACACGGCTCGTGCAGCGCAAGAGCCGGGGTCGAAGCGGCCTCGCGAACGTCGTCATCGTCGGTTACACAAATGCAGGTAAGTCGACATTGCTCAATGC
>DAIOTI010000132.1:2217-4848 GCA_036752105.1 Ilumatobacteraceae bacterium
CTGTTCGCCACGCTCGATCCCACGACACGTCGACTCGCATTGCCGGGCGGCGAGCCTGTGTTACTCACCGACACGGTGGGATTCGTCCGAAAGTTGCCCCATGGTCTGATCGAGTCGTTCAAGAGCACACTCGAGGTTGCCGCCGAAGCCGACCTGCTCGTACACGTCGTCGATGCAAGTGCGCAGTTCCCTGAACATCAGATTGCAGCCGTGCATGAAGTGCTCGATGAAATCGGGGCAGGTTCTGTGCCAGAACTCGTGGTGTTCAACAAATGCGACCTGTCAGACGATGACGGCGCTCACTTGGTGTCCACCCACACAGGCTCTGTGGCGGTGTCGGCATTGAAGCAGCGTCACCTCGATGTGTTCCTTCGCACACTCGCCGACAGGGTCCGCTCGTTGACAGCAGTCACTGAGCTGGTCATTCCCTTCGACCGCGGCGATGTGCTCGCAGCAGTGCACCGTGAGGGAGAAGTGGTGTCGACCGAGAGCGCCGACGATGCGATGGTCGTTCGAGCACGATTGTCTGACGCTTCACGGGGGCGTCTGGCGCAGTTCGTGCGCACAGCCTCAGATGCGTCAGCATAGGAACACCATGATCGACCGTGACGCACCGGGCTTCGAGCCACCGCCGTATCCCTATGACCGTCTCGATGCATTCCAGAAGATCGCCGCAGCCCATGACGGTGGCATCATCGACTTGTCGATAGGCACTCCGTGTGACCCGCCTCCAGCAGCGGTCGTTGAAGCGCTGTCGACATCTGGCGCAGAGCGCGGTTACCCACAAAGCATCGGAAGCGAGGCACTGCGCCGCGCAATTGCTCGGTGGATGGCAAGGCGTTTCGCAATCGACATGCCGATCTCGCGAATTGCTGCTTGCATCGGCACGAAAGAGTTCGTCGCCACGACACCCCAGTACATGAAGTTGCGACGCCCAAACCGCGACACCGTGTTGTACCCGCAGACCGCATATCCCACCTACGAGATGGGCGCGATTCTTGCCGGACTACGTGCCGTGGCGGTGCCGATGAATGCCGACGGCACGATGGCGCTCGAGTCGGTGACAGCAGACGACGCACAACGTGCGCTGATGTTGTGGGTGAATAGCCCCAGCAACCCGACGGGAGAGCTCGACGATCTCGGTGCTGCTGCAGCATGGGGTCGATCACACGGCGTACCTGTGTTCAGCGATGAGTGCTACACCGAATTCACATGGTCGACCAGTGCACAATCCATCCTGCAACACGGCACCGATGGGGTAGTGGCTGTTCATTCTCTGTCGAAGCGTTCGAATTTGGCCGGCGTGCGTGTGGGCTTTTATGCCGGCGATGCTGACATCGTCAACTACTTGCAAGAAGTGCGCAAGCACGCAGGCTTCATGGTTCCTGGTCCGGCACAAGCAGCAGCTGTAGCGGCTCTAGATGACGACGAGCACGTGCGCGTGCAGCGTGACCGATATCTCTCGCGTCTCGAGCGCGTCGCCGACGTACTCGCCAAGTGGAGCAGCGTTTCGATCAACATGCCCGCCGGTGGTTTCTACTTGTGGTGCGACGTTGGTGATGCGTGGGGGTTCACAGAACGACTCGCCACCGACGGCGGAGCGTTGGTGAGCCCTGGTGATTTCTACGGCCCACAAGGTGCCCGCTATGTGCGCGTGGCAGTGGTGCAGCCAGACGCGCGCATCGCGATGTTGGCAGAGCGTCTGTCAGGTCGTTGACACGGCGTGACAGCAATCGATGCGCTCAGACGCGTCGAAGGACTGTGACAACCTTTCCGAAGATGCTGACTTCGTCGGCACCAAAAACCATTGGCTGAAGTCGCGGGTTTGAGGGAATCAACGTGATCTTGTTTCCGGACTTCTTGAAAGTCTTCACGGTTCCTTCTTCGCCTGGAATTCCCGCGACCACGATGTCGCCGTTGTTGGCGGTGTTCTGCTGACGAGCCACGACGTAGTCACCATCGAGAATGCCGGCATCGATCATGCTGTCGCCACGGACTCGCAACATGAACAGCTCACCCTCGCCGGTGAAGTCAGATGGCATGGGAATGAGATCTTCGACGTTTTCCTGCGCGAGCACATCGGTACCTGCGGCGACATCGCCGATGAGCGGAATGTGTCGGGCCGGACGACGATCCATGGCTACACCTGAGTTGGTGTCGAAGCGCACCTCGATGGCGCGCGGCTTGGTGGGGTCGCGACGGAGATAGCCAAGACGTTGCAAGGTGGCGAGGTGGTTGTGCACTGTGGAGGGGGAATTCAGCCCCACTGCCTCACCTATTTCACGCACGCTCGGCGGGTAGCCCCGGTCTTGCATGCTCTGTTCGATGACGTTGAGAATGTCGCGCTGACGTGGGGTGAGGGTTTCGGCCATGGGAGAAGCGTACAGGTGTTCGCCTGGCGGGTCAAACACCTGTTCGCCAAACATTTGTTCGTTGACCCCTTGACACGAACACCTGTTCGGGGCAAACTATCGAACACCCGTTCGTTACGGTGCCAAGCAACCCAGAAAACAGCAGCCAGAACCGCCCAGTTCAGCCCCTTCCACAAGGAGACCCCCATGAGCACCATTACCCACCTCGACCCACTCCTCGCGCCACGACGTCCCGTCGTCCGACCAGCTGCCCGCGTCG
>DAIOTI010000133.1:0-4832 GCA_036752105.1 Ilumatobacteraceae bacterium
GAAAGAGTTCGTGTGGCTACAGAAGCCGAGACTGAGGGTTCATGCACGGATGCAACCGTAGTTCCCGAGCAACCACCGACGGGGGCTGCGCCGGCTGTCTATGTGATGAACGAAGCAATCTGTTCGTCTTCACTTCTGGTCAAGGAAGCAACGCAGCGCGAAAGAACCTCAACACATGCTCCTTGTGCTCACGAATACTGTCTTTGCTCAGCGCCTCGTCGTCGATGAGTCCGTCGATAAACGGTGCATCCGAGAAATACGAGAGAATCGAGCCGTAGGCAGAGAGCAACAAATGGCGAGCGTCAAACTGTCGAAAGGCGCCTTCCTCCATCTGCCGTTCGAGATAATCAGCTGCTGCGTCGAACATCGGACGCAACACCGCTGAAAGGTCGATCCCGAGGTGTCCTCCACCATCGAGTGCCTCCCTACGCATGAGACGCACATAGTTCGGGTTGTCCTCGAACAACTGGAAACCGGCCGATAGAACGACTTCGAATTTCTCCCAACCACGGGCTTCGCTTGCGATTGCGAGATCGAGACGCTCCATCCAGTCGCTCAACAACCTTTCGAAGGCCTCTCCGTACAACGCCTCCTTGCTCTCGAAGTGATGCAGCAAGCTCGGCCTTCGGATACCGACGGCAGCCGCAATGTCATTCAGAGATGTGCCTTCGTATCCGGTGTCAGCGAAACACTGCAGTGCCTCATGGAGGATCAGTTCACGGGTTGACAGGTGAGGACTCTCTGTGTCGATGGGCACAACGACACCGTACAACTGCTTTCCTGTATTGCCTACCTACCAGTAGGTAGTGAGTTACGATGTTCTCATGACAATTCTTCGGTCCATCCTGCTCGCCCTCGTCATTGGCGTGGTCGTCACCCAGGTCGCCCACATGTGCACCACGGTGTACCTGCATCGGGCGCTCAGCCATCGGGCGTTGACAGTCCGTCGTCCGGTTGCTCTCGTGTTTCGATTCCTCCTCTGGATCACGACGGGCATCAAACCGAAGGAATGGGTGGCAGTGCACCGCAAGCATCACGCGTTTACCGACGCCGAAGGCGATCCTCATTCACCGGTATTGCTCGGCTGGAAGCGGGTGCAGATCTCGAACGTGAAGTTGTACCGCGACACCGCTGCACAGCCAGAGACAATCTCGCGGTATGCCAAAGACTTGCCCGACGATGTGTGGGACAGGTTGTTCTTCGGCCATCACAAGACCGGCTTGGCGCTCGGTATCTCGATTCTCGTCGTTGTCTTTGGACCCTTCGTGGGACTCTTGGCGGCAGCGATCCACATGAACTACTACTTGGCGGCGAACGCAGCCGTGAATGCCCTCGGACATCACTTCGGGCGTCGACCATATGAAAATGGCGCGACGAATCTGCAATGGCTTGCTTTCTTGACGCTCGGCGAGGGCCTTCACAACAACCACCATGCTGCACCTTCCACTGCGCGCCTCGCCCATCGTTGGTACGAAGTTGATCTGGGTTGGTGGATCATCCGTGTCATGACGTTCTTGCGCGTCGCAACGCTCCGCTTTGAGGGCGTGCGTCTGTTGCCGCCGGCACGACCATCGATGACGTCACCCACCGTTTAAGGGTCGATATGAATCGCCACGGGTGACCTTGCGCTCCCCCGGCGACACAACACACTTGAAGCTTTCCAAGAAAGTGCAACTGGCCGAGACACAAGAACTAGTCTCGTCGCGTGGCTGATCGTCTCGCACCAGAAGTAGACCGTCAAGCCATCAACATCATTCGCGGTCTCGCAATGGACGCACCGCTACATGCCAAGAGTGGTCACCAAGGAACTGCAATGGCGCTTGCGCCGCTCGCGCACGTGTTGTTCAGTCGCATCATGCGTCACGATCCGACAGCGCCACAGTGGCCCGACAGAGATCGATTCATCTTGTCCAATGGACACGCCTCAATTCTCCAGTATGCGCTCTTGTTCTTGTCGGGATACGGACTACAGATCGACGACCTAAAGCAATTCCGTCAATGGAATTCGGCGACCCCAGGCCATCCGGAGGTCGGACACACAGCTGGTGTCGAGGTGACCACAGGTCCGCTCGGACAGGGTTTCGCGAATGCCGTGGGAATGGCGATTGCTGAGGCGCATTTGCGCTCAGTTCATGGTGAAGACAATCAGAACCATCACATCTACGTCATTGCCGGTGACGGTTGCCTGATGGAGGGCGTCAGCCACGAGGCAGCGTCTCTTGCCGGACATCTCAAGCTCGACCGACTGGTGGTTGTCTTTGACGACAACCAGATCACCATTGACGGTGGCACCGATCTCACCTGCTCAGACGACGTACCGGCCCGTTTTGCAAGTTACGGATGGAATGTCATGCGGCTGGGCGAAGTGGCCGATGATTGTGACGCAATTGAACGTGCCCTGATTGCCGCACGAGACCATCGAGGGGCGCCCACTCTTGTAGTACTCCGAAGCCACATCGGCCACCCATCCCCAGATCTGACCGACAATCACGAAGCTCATGGCAACCCGTTCACCGCAGAGCACGTGTCACGTACGAAGGCTGTGATGGGAATCCCCGATGAATCCTTTTGGGCTCCAGACGAGATCGTGAATGCGTATCGCAACCATTGCGCCCGGCGCGGCCAGAGTGTTCGCAACGAGTGGGAGCGACGAACAGGTCAGTCGCGGGATGTGTTTGCTGCATCTTGGTCGACGCGGCCTGGAACAGACCCTGAGACGACGATCTCCCACTTCGCGTCAGATGTCTCGTTGGCGACAAGACAGGCTTTGCAGAAGGTCATTGATCAGTCACTGATGATGTGTCCCACACTCATGGCAGGCGCCGCAGACCTGACGGGGAACACCGGAGTGAAGATGTCTGGCCAGGAGCCCTTCTCTGCAACGAACCGAAGCGGACGTCAAGTCTTCTATGGAATCCGAGAGCACGCCATGGGCTCAGCGCTCGTGGGAATGGCGCTACACGGAGGTGTGTTGCCCGTTGGAGGGACCTTTTTCGTGTTTGCCGACTACATGCGGCCCGCTATTCGACTTGCTGCATTGTCCAAAGCTCGATGCGTGTTTGTGTTCAGCCACGATTCGGTCGGTGTCGGCGAGGACGGCCCTACACACCAACCGATCGAGCAGCTCGCTTCGTTACGAGCGATACCGGGATTGCACGTCGTTCGACCGGCCGACCCTGAAGAAACACGTGCAGCATGGATAGACGCGATCACACACGATGGTCCGACCGCATTGGTGTTGTCTCGTCAGACTGTTCCTGCCCTCACGGACGGCACCGCAGTACATCGCGGCGCAGGCATCCTCGTTACTCATGACGATGCTGAAGCCGTTGTGGTTGCCACCGGCTCGGAGGTCTCAATTGCGTTGGCAGCTCATGACAAGTTGCTTGAAGCAGGCGTGTCAGTCTCCGTGGTCTCGATGCCGTCGTGGGATCGCTTCGATGGTCAAAACGAGGACTATAAGGACGAGGTTCTGCCACCACACCTGCCAGTCGTTTCGATCGAAGCCGGAACGACCTTCGGGTGGCACCAATGGGCAGATAGTGCCATCGGTATAGACCGCTTCGGTGCGAGCGCACCAGGTGCCACCGTGATGGCGAAACTGGGCATTTCTGCTGATGCCGTCGTGACTGCGGTACACGAGCTACTCGACGTCTGATGGTTGGCCGAGGGCGAAGATCTTCATGACCTCTCTCCACAACCTTTTTGAGATGCAGGGCCAAAGCCCTTGGATCGACAATCTGCAACGCTCCCATCTCCGCGACGGAACCTTGCGACGCCACATCTCTGACGGTGTCCGAGGCCTGACGTCGAACCCGACGATCTTTCAGAAGGCCATTCAAGGCGGCAGTGACTACGACGAGCAGTTCGCGTCTCTCGTGGCCGACCACGTGAGCACAGAGGATGCGTATTGGTCGCTCGTGGTTCAAGACATCCAAGATGCCTGCGACATTTTCTCAGATCTGTATCGAACAAGTCACGGGCAGGATGGTTTTGTGAGCGTCGAAGTCGACCCTCGCCTGGCCAAGGATTCCTCTGCGACCATCTCTCAGGGTCTGCTTCTCGCTTCGCGAATAGATCGTCCCAACGTGATGATCAAGGTGCCGGCCACACAGGAGGGTTTGGCCGCCGTCACAGAGCTGACAGCCGCAGGAGTCTCGGTGAATGTGACCCTCATCTTCAGCCTCGATCGATATCGCCAGGTACTCGAGGCATATCTACAGGGCCTAGAGAAACGTCTCGAGCGGGCCGAACCAATTGACTCCGTCAGTAGTGTCGCCAGTTTCTTCATCAGTCGCGTCGACTCTGTCGTGGATCCACAGCTGGCCACGCTTCCTAGCGGACCGCAACTCTCAGGTCGAACAGCTATCAATCAAGCCAAGCTCGCCTATGAACATTTCGTGGCTGTGTCCACGTCTGCCCGATGGAAACGGATCGCCGAAAACGGCGGCCGACTTCAGCGCCCGCTGTGGGCCTCGACATCGACGAAGAATCCTGCCTATCCAGACACGCTGTATGTCGATGAACTCATCGGACCCCAAACTGTCAACACCTTGCCCGAGAACACATTGATCGCTTTTTCAGATCATGGAAAAGTCGCCCGAACTATTGACGCGGGACTCGAGGAATCACGACGCGAGTTGTCTCAAATCGAAGCCGAAGGGGTGTCGCTTACGGCAGTTGCGCTGCAGCTTGAAGCGGAAGGAGTGCAGTCCTTTGAGACCAGTTTCGCGGATCTTCTCGACACCCTCGAGGCCAAGAGACGATCAATCCTCTGACGCTGCTGCGTCTTTGACCGCTTCGATGGCCTTCTCGATTGCTCGGGTCGCTTG
>DAIOTI010000134.1:0-4822 GCA_036752105.1 Ilumatobacteraceae bacterium
ATCGTGGGCCGCCCGTTCCATGCACGGCAACGTGCACTTCATCCATCGCATCGAAGGCGCGCGACACATGGTTCACCAACAGGCCAGTCATGCCCGGTGAACATGCAGCGCCGACAACAAGTGAACGACCCATAGATTGCGCACGCGGCAACAAGTCGAGCATGGCCATGGTGTCTTCGAGATCGTCGCAGCAACTCACCACATGACAACCCTGCCCGAGCAACACAGCCGCTAGCGCCGCATGTGGTGCGCCATGTGCGAGAACGACCACATCACACCCGTTCACATCGTTCACGTTGAAGTGATTGGTGGTGACGAGCGGATGTGAATACGACGTGAGGTGCTGAATGACCCGTGCTCCGACGAGGCCGGAACCGATGATGCCGATGTTCCCCATCAGTTGTCGCCCCACATCTTGAAGGTCAGCGGTTCGGCGTGACTTCGCGCCAGCCACCCTGCTGCTGTGGTGGATTGTCCTTGCCCATGAGGCGAAGAACCATGCTCACGAGACCAGCGATTGACAAAGCGAAGACGACTCGGTTGATGAACTTCATGATCTTGCCTCTCTCGCTTTGGCCAGTTGATTTGTCCCCAAGTATGCCCTCTAAATGAGCGAAGTTCACCCGGCCGGAACAAGCTCGACATCATCATCACGTGTCATCACGTGTCTGATTCGCACCACGCTGAACGCAGCAATCACACAGGCAACTCCGGCAAGTACAAATGCGGGGCGGTAGCTGCCCGACACATCGTGAAGTACGCCGGCTCCCCACGCCGCAAGCGCACCGCCGACCTGATGTCCGGCGAACACCCATCCGTACACCAGAGGTCCGCGATCGCGACCGAAGTGATTGATGCACAACGCAATGGTGGGTGGAACGGTGGCCACCCAATCGAGTCCATAAAACACCATGAACCCGAATAATCCTCCACCTCCATTGGCGAGTGCAGGATCGAGAACAAAGAGGCTGAGACCACGAAGTAAGTAGTACGCAGCGAGAAGTTTCTTGGGGTCATGACGGTCGGTCAACCAACCACTTGCGACAGTACCGATGATGTCGAAGCCTCCGATGAGCGCAAGATACGTACCCGCTTGGGTGTGGCTCATTCCATGTTCGTGCGCTGCGCTGATGAAGTGTGTCTGGACGAGTCCGGTGGTGCTGAGACCGCACACGGCGAAACTGCCCCATAACAACCAGAACGTTCCTGTTCCCCAGGCACTGCGAAGTGCGCCGAATGCATTCGAAATCGGATTGCCGGCGATCAACGCTGGTTGAAAATCTGCTGGCGCGCCGTATGGCACGAGTCCGACATCTTCTGGTGAGTCGTGCATGAACAACACCACTACGGGGATGACGGAGGCGGTCGCAAGAGCCACGGTCGCAGACACGGTTCGCCATCCATGATGTTCAGCTAGCGACGTGAGTAGCGGCAAGAAGATCAGTTGTCCGCTCGCAGTCGCTGCAGTGAGAACTCCAGTCACGACACCGCGATGCGCCATGAACCAGCGTGATGCGACCGTGCTGGCAAAGACCGTCGCCATGCAACCTGCACCAGTGCCCACGACCAATCCCCACAAGAGATACAGATGCCACGGAGAAGTCATCATGGTGGTGAGTGCAGCTCCACTCGCCATGATTGCCAAGGCAATGACGGTGACTTTTCGCAAGCCGTACCGAATCTGAAGAGCGGCGGCGAATGGCCCGATGAAGCCGAAGAGCAGCACATTGATACTGACTGCAAGACCGACTGTTGCTCGACTCCAGCCGAATTCGTCACGCAGAGGGTCGATGAGGATGCTGGGGGTACTACGTACTCCGGCGGCACCGAGAAGTACTACGAATGCCGCACCAACGACGATCCAATGTCTGCTGAGACGGGACCTTTGCACATTCGCAAACTAGTCACCTAGTGCGCCAAGCCAGCTGGGCAACGAACCACAAGTGGTGGGGCTAACAAGAATCGAACTTGTGACCTCATCCTTATCAGGGATGCGCTCTAACCGACTGAGCTATAGCCCCGTAGGGAACATCTGTCCTACAGAGTGCAAAAGCCTATAGGTACGAGCCCCGAGCCCAACTCGGGTGAGTGAGATGGGGCCAGATGTGCAATCAGGGCGTGTCTGGCCGCTCGACCACTTCTTCTTCCAGCACGGTGACGCGCACGCCGCCCACCAATTCGGCGATCAGGTTGAATACCACCGCACCGATCACCCACAAGCCGGTTCCGAGCACCGCGAGGAAAAAGCCCAGCACTCCGACATTGCGGAACAATGCTCCACCATCGAAAGTGAAAGTGTCCCACCCGAAGGACTCCATGAATGACTCGACGTTGTCGACGGTTCCGGTGGCGCTCGCCACGTTCCACAACAACACCGATGTCACGAGGAGCACCACGTAGAGCGCGAGGTGGAATACGGCGCCGACTTTCAACACGCTCCACACGTCGATGTCACGCACCACGCGCACCACTCGCCGAACACGACGACGCACCAACGCGCGCGAGAGATCACTCACATCGTTACGTTCGACCACGAGCCAAGTGTATTGACGACAGCGGGTGATGCGTGGTCAGTCGTTTGGTGACGCCGAGGGCACGGTCACCGGGCCAGCCGCCGCGGTGGCCGTTGCACTGTGTGCACCTTTGCTGACACACACCCGCACGACAAGGTCGTCGACGGCAAACCAGTCGAGGTCTGCATGTTGCATGGTGACCAACGTTGTAACGGTGCTCTTGTCGAATGTGGTGGCACCGGCGAGTGCCGCGCTGTCGGCGATGTTCTGCACGCTCGCCTGTTGCACGAGTGCTGCGCCGACGCGTGACACACCGACTGCGCACAGTGCAGCGATGCACACGAACACTGCGCCGAACACCGGCAAAGCGAACTACCTCAGTCTTCGTCGGTGCTCAGAATTGGTGCGACTGAAGCGACCGAGTGGCCCTTGTCGACATTCATGAGGCGAACTCCGGTGGCGGCACGACCCTGCGATGAAATCTCTTTCACCGCGGTGCGAATGGTGACACCGTTCGAAGCAACAGCGACGATCTCGTCTTCGACGCCCACCATGAACGCAGCGACGACGCGGCCCTTCTTCTCGGTGATCTTGACTCCGATGACGCCTTGGCCGCCACGTCCCTTGCGGGGGAATTGACCGATGGCTGTGCGCTTGGCGTAGCCCGCATCGCTGACGATGAGCAGTGAGTCATCACCTCGACCTGCATCGACGCTGATGACTTCGTCGTTGGTCTTCAGACGGATGCCGCGCACACCAGCTGCGGTGCGACCCATCGGCCGCACTTCGCTTTCGTTGAAGCGCATGACTTGACCGCTGCGTGACACGAGGAAGATGTCGTCGGCGCCGAGTGTTTCAATGACACGAACCAACTCGTCGCCGTCTTTCAGATTGAGCGCAATGAGACCATCGCGACGGCTGCTGTTGTACGCATCGAAGGCGGTCTTCTTGACAGTGCCTTGCTTGGTTGCGAAGAACAAGTAGCGCTCGCCAGGGAACTCGCGGGTGTCGATGATGGCCTGAATGGTTTCGCCGGCCTGCAACGGCAACAAGTTGACGATGGGAATGCCCTTTGCGGTGCGCTCGCGCTCGGGAATGTCGGCGGCACGAATTTTGTAGACGCGTCCACGGTTCGAGAAGAACAACAAGTGCGCGTGTGCCGTGGTGAACAACACTCGACGCACGATGTCGTCTTCCTTGAGTGTCGCGCCCTTCACGCCTCGGCCGCCACGGCTTTGGGTACGGAATGATGATGCCGAGACAGCCTTCACGTACTGAGCCTGGGTCATGACAACGACCAGTTCCTTGTCGTCGACCAGGTCTTCAAGGCTCATCTCGCCGGTGTCGTGTGTGATGCGACAGACACGAGGCGTGGCGAACTTGGTGCGCACTTCTTCGAGTTCCTTCTTGATGACACCACGCAACTTGGCGTCGCTCTTCAAGATGGACTCGTACTCTTTGATGCGCGCCTGCACGTCGGCCAATTCCTTCTCGATGTCGATGCGCGACAGACGAGTGAGTTGGCGCAACTGCATGTCGAGGATGTCGATTGCCTGGCGCTCGCTGAAGTCATATGGCTTCTTCATGAGCAAGTCTTTGGCGGAAGCAGCATCATCGCTCTTGCGAATGAGCGCAATGATGCGATCAATGACATTCAGTGCCTTGAGTCGACCTTCGAGAATGTGTCCGCGGTCGCGAGCCTTGTCGAGGCGGTATTGCGTGCGTCGCGTGACCACCTCGAGTTGGTGGTTGACATAACCGGTGATGGCATCGGCAAGGTTGAGTGTGCGCGGCACACCGTCGACGAGCGCCACCATGTTGACCGGAAAGCTCGACTGCAACTGAGTGAGCTTGAACAAGTTGTTGAGCACCACGTTCGCGTTTGCATCACGCTTCAACTCGATGATGAGGTTGGTGGCACCACCAGATGATGCGTCGTTGACATCGGCGATGCCATCGAGATCGCCACCGTCGACCAGTTCTTGAATACGTGCCGCAATCGCCGAGCAGCTGGCTTGGTACGGCAGTTCAGTGACGCGAATTTCCATTCGTCCGCGCCGACCCTCTTCGATGGTCACAGCGGCTCGCATTTTCACACTGCCGCGACCTGTGCGATACGCGTCGATGATGCCGGCTTTACCGAGGATGACACCGCCGGTCGGAAAGTCGGGGCCGTTGACGAACTTCATGAGGTCGTCGGGTGTGGCCTTCGGATTGTCGATGATGTGCATGGTGGCGTCGATGATTTCGCCCAAGTTGTGTGGCGGAATCGACGTGGCCATGCCGACCGCGATGCCCTGCGAGCCGTT
>DAIOTI010000135.1:0-4818 GCA_036752105.1 Ilumatobacteraceae bacterium
CGACCTGGCATTGCGCGGTGAAGGAACGCTCATGGGTGCAGCGCAGAAGGGGCGAAGCGACCTCAAGTTGGCGTCGTTGCAACGCGACCTCGATCTCATCCAGATGGCACGTGATGCAGCGTTCGACATCATCGATGCCGATCCGACTCTGTCGAAGCATGAACTATTGCGCGACGAGCTCGACTTGCTGTTCTCGCAGGAGGAAGAAGAATTCCTCTTTCGTGGCTGATGACTAGTCGGTGGGCGGAGCCAGATCGTCGTCAGTGAGAATCAAGTCCCAACGATCACGACAATCTCGACACCTGTAGGTGACGATGTCGCCGACCGCCCACACGCCATCTTCCCGAGGATGCGTGATGAGGTGACATGGCCCGCCACAGTCGACGCACACGATGGACTCAGACGGACCGCTCACCCTCGTAGTCTGCACTCCATGCGCATCGTTGCTGGTGACCTACGAGGGCGACGAATCGAATCACCCGTCGATGATGCGACACGACCGACCACTGACAAGGTGCGTGAAGCGGTGTTCAACGCTCTGACGAGTCTCGGAGTGGTCGAGGGGGCCGTGGTGTGGGACCTCTTTGCTGGTACCGGTGCGATGGGAATAGAAGCGCTCTCGCGCGGGGCACAACGATGTGTGTTCGTCGAGAACAACAGATCAGCATTGAACGTGTTGCGCTCGAACATCGAGACTCTCGGGCTTGGTTCTCGGTCACGTGTGGTGTCGGGTTCGGCGCTCGGTCAATCATGTGAAGATGCCGACATCGTCATTGCTGACCCACCGTATGGCTTCGATGCTTGGGACGATTTGTTGGCTCGCGTCGGCGATTGTCTGATCGTGGCGGAATCCGGTGGATCCCTTCCCGCCGTTGATGGCTGGGACGTGTTGCGCGAGCGTAAGTACGGACGAACCATGGTCACATTCCTCCGTCGGACCAGTAGTCAGCCGGTACCGTGAGGGGTAGATGAGCACGGTCATTTACCCGGGCAGTTTCGACCCTTTCCACCTCGGACACCTCGATGTCGTCGAGCAGGCTGTTCAGTTGTTCGGCGATGTCGTCGTCGCGGTCATGCACAACCCTCAAAAGGCGAGTGGTCAGTTCGCCGCCGAGGAGCGGGTCGCTATGATCACTGCATCCGTTTCACACTTGCCGAAGGTTCGAGTGCAGGCGTTCTCTGGTTTGGCAATCGACGCAGCGAAGGCTGTTCAGGCGTCGTGCATAGTGAAGGGCCTTCGCACGCCGGCTGACTTTGAAGTCGAGCAGCAGATGGCGCACACCAACTACACAGTGTCTGGAATTCGCACTGTGTACGTGCCTTGTGCTCCCGCGCTCGGTTTCATCAGCAGCCGTTTCATTCGAGAGATTTCTGCGCACGGGGGAGACGTGTCGTCGATGGTGCCGTCGGCTGTCGCCAACGTTTTGAACTCACATCACAAACGGAGTTGACCATGGGTTTTGACGATTACGAAGACGAGTTCGATCTCCTTGACGACTCGTACCCACAGCCGCTCCCGGCGCATCCGCACCTCGGTGACAGCGAGATTCTTCTTCGACGTGCGATTGACATCATCGCAACAGCACCGAATGTGCCCTTGTCGAGCACTCCACGCATCGACCGTGACGAAATCATCGAGTTGTTGGAAGAGGCGGTCACACGAATTCCCGAAGAGATTCGTCAAGCGCGTTGGATGCTGAAAGAGCGTCAAGAGTTCCTCGAGAAGACCAAGCGTGAGGGTGATGAGTTGCTCGGTGCTGCGCGTCAACAGGCTGAACGCATGGTTCAGCGCACCGAGGTAGTGCGAGCAGCCGAGGCTCGTGCACGGCAGGTCATGGAGACGGCAGAAGAAGACGCACGTCGCTTGAAGAACGAAACGGAAGATTTTCTCGATCAGCGACTCGGCAGTTTCGAGATCCTTCTCGACCGCCTGCAGCGAACGGTCGCCAATGGTCGTCAACGGTTGTCGATCGGCTCTGGCGACGACGACAGTCGCGGAGTTGAACGGCCCACGGCTGCCGGTGATGCCGATGGTGATCTCGGCGGCTTCTTCGACCAAGACAACTTCTGACCCGAGGCCACCGTCATGGCTAAGCCACTTATTGTCAATGTGCTCGAGTTGTTGCGACGACCTGGTTCCACCAAGGACATCGACGCCTCGGTTGCATCTGCTGACATCGAGTTCGGTGACGACCGCGTCACCGACAAACCAGTGCGCGTGAATGTTCACCTCGAGTCGCTCTCTGACGGAATCTCGGTGACTGGCTCGGTGCACGCAGCATGGCACGGGGAATGCCGACGTTGCCTACTGCCGGTGGATCGTGACATCGAGGTGGCAGTCACCGAGCTATATCAAGTGGTGGTCCAAGACCCCGACGCACATGCCATCGAACTTGACCAGATCAATTTGCTGCCCATGGTGCGCGAGAACGTGCTCCTAGCCCTTCCCCTGGCGCCGCTGTGTGCCGATACATGTGCCGGACTCTGTCCGACATGTGGCGTCAATCGAAATGACACCCCGTGCACATGTGCCGAACCCCCGGCAGACAATCGCTGGAATGCGCTCGATGACCTGAAGTCCCGCCTCACGGACGCCCCCGAGGGCTGACGAGACCCGCGCGAGGCCGGTGGAGTCCGCTCTCTGGGCGGTTATCCTTCATCCGCCCCCGACGGTGGGGATCAGCTCGACAAAGGAAGACCGCCGTGGCCGTTCCCAAGAAGAAAAAGTCCAAGTCGAAGACTCGCATGCGTCGTGCGAGCAACTGGCGACTTGATGCACCGTCGCGTAGCAACTGCCCGCGGTGTGGTGCAGCCAAGATTCCTCACACAGTGTGCGGAACTTGCGGTTGGTACAAGAACCGCGTCGCCGTCGCAGTCGACTGAACATCTCGTTCTCTCGCCCTCTCTCGACCCGTTGTCGGTCGTTGAACCAGTCACCTCCTAGGGTCATGGTCGTATGAAGCCAATTGCAGTCGACGTCATGGGTGGCGACTACGCCCCCTCGGAAATTCTCGCCGGAGCTCATCAGGCTGCAGAACAAGGAATTCCCATTGCGCTGGTTGGGCCCGCTGACCTTGCTGACACTCGCGGACTTCCTCTCATTCCAGCAAGTGAAGTCATTGACATGGATGAAGATCCAGCTGGCGCAATTCGTCGTAAGCGGGACTCCACTCTTGTTGTGGCTGCCGAAGCGGTACGTGACGGCAAGGCAAGCGCGATGATCTCTGCCGGAAACACCGGTGCCACCATGGCGAGTGCGTTGTTGCGCATGGGGCGCATCACCGGGGTGCAACGACCTGCAATCGCAACGCCGGTGCCGGTGCCCGGAAGCACACCCACGGTGCTTTTAGACGCCGGTGCCAATGCTGAAGTTCAGGCGGCGTGGCTGGTGCAGTTCGCAACGATGGGAGCGGTGTACTCACGACGCCGTTTCGGTGTCGAGAACCCGCGCATCGGCCTGTTGTCGATTGGCGAGGAACCCGGCAAAGGGGACAGTCTTCGCAAAGAGGCGTACGAATTGTTCTCTGACGCGAAGGGAATCAACTTCGTTGGCAACGTCGAAGGCCGAGACATCATGTCGAGCGACGTCGACGTGGTGGTGACCGACGGGTTCACCGGCAATGTCGCCCTCAAGACGATGGAGGGCACGCTGAAGACCGTCATCAAGTCATTGCTCACTGCGATCGGAGCGCCGGAGTACAAGGAACACGCCGATGCGATCATGCCGGCATTGTTGCCGTTGTACGAGACGTTCGACCCAGACACCTACGGCGGCGCCATTCTCCTGGGTGTCGATGGTGTCTGCATCATCTCGCACGGCTCAAGCAGTGCGCGTGCGATGTTGAACGGGATTCGGTGTGCACAAGACATGGTCGAAACAGGCATGGTGGACGAGATCCGTACCGCCATTGCTGCGACTACAGTCGAGTGATGCCGATGGACCGAAACTATGTATCCGCCACTGTGCGTGAGTGTCTTGCCGCCGTTCTCGAGATTGATGCTTCGACCATCTCAGAGTCGCAACGGTTCGCTGAAGATCTCGACGCTGATTCCATTGCGCTCGTCGAATTCGTCTTCGACCTCGAAGAGCAGTTCCGAAAGTCGGCTGGAGACTTCGCTGTGAACGACGATGATCTCGCAGAGTTGAAGACGGTCGGGTCCGTCGTCGATTACGTGCACGCAGCGCTCGCTAAGTGATCGCGCAGCTCTGACATGGGCGAACCGCTCGAAGAACTCTGTGACCGACTGGGGCATCGCTTTTCAGATCCCTCCTTGCTTCAACTTGCCCTCGTGCATCGCTCATGGCTGGCGGAGAACTCCGGCGGCGAGTCGAATGAGCGTCTCGAATTTCTCGGAGACGCAGTGCTGGGCTTGGTCATCGCGGACGTCGCGTACCAACGACTCGGTGACTCGCCAGAGGGCAAGTTGTCAGACCTTCGTCAGTCCGTGGTGAATGCCACTGCCCTCGGTGAGGTCGCACGCACACTGCGGCTCGGCGACTATCTCATTTTCGGACGCGGCGAAGACGCTGCCGGCGGTCGCGACAAGACATCGATACTCTCCGACGCTCTCGAGGCAGTGATCGGTGCGGTGTATCTCGATGCCGGCCAAGAAGTGGCCGATGCGATGGTGCGTCGATTGCTCCATGATGCTGTCGAACACGCAATTCCGAATCTTGAAAGTTTCGACTTCAAGACGCGACTGCAAGAACTTGCAGCGCAACGCGACCTCGGCGTACCTCATTATGCGACCCACGGTGAAGGCCCCGATCACGACAAGGTCTTTACTGCAACCGTCCGTGTCGGAAGTGAATTGTTC
>DAIOTI010000136.1:0-4816 GCA_036752105.1 Ilumatobacteraceae bacterium
GCACTCTCGGCCTCGAACTACTCGAAGACATCGCCGACCTTCACACCGTGATCATCCCGTTGGGCGGAGGTGGTCTGACCGCAGGAACCGCAATCGCCGTGAAGTCTGAACGGCCACACGTTCGCGTCATCGGTGTGCAAGTCGCAGCATGTGCACCGTATGCGGGTCGTCCACCAGCTGACGGCCCCATCGTCACGCTCGCCGACGGCATTGCCGTGAAAAAACCAGGAGAGGTCACGGCTCCACTCATCGAAGAATTCGTCGACGAAGTAGTTGTCGTTGCTGAAGACACCGTGGCCGATGCGATGGTGTTGCTCATGGACCGTGGAAAGTTCTATGTCGAAGGTGGTGGTGCTGTCGGTGTGTCAGCGCTTCTCACCCGTGCGGTCGTACCGGCAGCGAACGGCACCACCTGCGTCGTGTTGTCTGGCGGAAATGTCGACTTGGGTGTCGTTCCTAATCTCATTCGGCGTCACGAGACACAGGTCGGTCGTCGTCTCATCGTGTTCGCCAGAATTTCTGACCGCCCTGGTGGCCTCGCCCGTCTGCTCACATTGTTCGCACAAGCCGGTGCGAACCTCATCGAGGTCGAACATGTGCGCGAAGGTGTCGACCTTCATGTGCGTGAAACCGGCGTACAGGCGGTGCTCGAAATTCGGGGCAAAGAACATGAACAAGAAGTGCTCGCGGCAGCTCGCGAGGCTGGCTACGACGTTCAAAAAGTCGTCGGTCATTGACGATGTCGCGACCCATCATCGCCCATCTCGCCCGATTCGCTGATTCCGCAGACACATTTTCAAGTCCGGTCGCAGCTGGTGGTCGTCACTACATCGATGCCGTGGTGCGAGCCGGGGGCCAGCCCGTACTTGTCCCACCTACGCGGGACGCACTCCAAGTTGCCGACCTCCTGTCACGTGTCGACGGAGTGCTCATCGCCGGAGGAGGCGACGTCAACCCGTCTCGCTACGGCGAAGAGCCTCACCCCACCGTGTACAACGTCGACGACTTGAATGACGACTTCGAGATCGAGGTGGTGAAGGCCTGTGTACACGCAGACAAGCCATTGCTTGCGATCTGTCGCGGCCACCAAGTTTTGAACGTCGCACTGGGGGGGACACTCGTGCAACACATCGATGATCACGAGCAGCATCGCGGTGTCGTCCGTCGAGCGTCAATTGATTCTCAAAGCCACATTGCACGAGCCATGGGAACAACAGAGAGCAACGGGTTATGTTGGCACCATCAAGCCGTCCACACACCAGGCACTGCACTTCGTGTCGTGGCGCGTGCCAGCGATGGCGTCATAGAAGCAGTCGAACACACGACATCATCTTGGATCGTCGGCGTGCAGTGGCACCCCGAACAGACAGCTGCCACCGACATGGCACAACAGAGCCTGTTTGATGAGTTAGTGCGACGCTCTTTTCGTCAGTGATGAGCGCGCCATCCGCGCGAATCGGTCATGCGCCAAGGAACGTGGTGGCTTTGTCTGCCAAGGTGAGCAACCAACCTGGGTACACACCGACTGCGATGGTGAACACCACGCACAGTGCGACGGCAAGCCCGAGACCTCTCGGAATCTCCACGGCACTCTCGTCGCTACTTTCGGCGAGCCATGCGCTCACCATGATGCGCAGATACAAGTACGCGGCAATGACAGCAGCGAGCATTGCGATAATCGCCAAGGCATAACTCTCAGCATCAACCGATGCGGTGATGACACCGAACTTGGCGATGAAGCCACTCGTTGCAGGTACGCCGGCCTGCGCGATGAGAAACACTGTGAGCGCAAGTGCAAGTACAGGACGGCGGCGCGCCAAGCCTCGCAGATCATCCAGCGATGTAGCCCCGTCGCCGCGACCCGACACTGCCGTGACGACGGCGAACGAGCCGATGACGAGAACCGAGTACAGGAACAGGTACACAACGACAGATGACACGGCATCAGTGCGATTCGCGTGTGCCGACGCCTCGACACCGACGAGGATGAAACCTGCATGGCTGATGGACGAGAAAGCCAACATTCGTTTCACGTTCGTCTGCACGACGGCCATGACCGAACCGCCGACAAGAGTGAGAACGGCGAGTACCCAGATGACTGGTTGCCAATCATCGACTCGTGACGGAAGCGCCACGACGAGCACACGAACGAGCGCCGCGAACGCGGCAACTTTCCCGGCCGATGCCATGAAGCCTGTCACCGGTGATGGCGCACCTTGGTACACATCCGGCGTCCACACCTGGAACGGAACCGCCGACACTTTGAACGCGAATCCGACGATCAACAGTCCGATACCGACAAGCAGCAGAGCATCGTTTGTGTTCACGTCGATGGATCCGCGGAGTGCATCGTTGATCGCCGGAAGTTTGGTGGCACCACTTGCGCCGTAGATGAGTGCGATTCCGTAGAGGAAAAATGCCGAGGCAAAACCACCGAGCACGAAATACTTGAGACCAGCTTCTTGGCTCTCGGTCTTGCGGCGATGGCTTGCAGCCAACAGGTACAGCGACAAGCTGAGGGTCTCAAGCCCGAGGAACAGAACGATGAGGTCATTGGCAACGATCATGACCGAGGCACCAAGGGCTGCCGTCAAGTACAACGCGTACATCTCCGGGCCGTCATATTCCTCACGACGGAGGAATCCGTCGGTCACCAGTGCGGTGAGAAACACCGACACCAGCACCGCGACAAGAGACAACACCGCAAAGTGATCGAAGGCGATGGAGTCTGCGATCGCAGAAGACATGCCGTCATCGGTGACGCGGCCCCAAAGAACGATCAAGAACACGAATGACACGACCGTTGTCAATGCTGTGAAGGTCGCGTACAGACCATGGCGCCAGCGCGGAACGATGGCGCCGACAATCAACAACAACGACGTGCCCGCAAGCAAAGTCAATGCCCAACCGAGGTCGAGCCATGGAATTTCTGGGCCGGTGAGCGTCTCGGCGAGCATCAGCCCTCTCCCTCTGAATGTTTGATGTCTGGCTGCACGAAGTCGCTGCGTTCTTCGACGTGCTCGATGAGCTTCTTCACGCTTGGTTCGATGCGCTCGAGCATCGGCTTCGGGTAGAGGCCGGTAAACACGATCGCTGCGATGAACACCGCGAGCAGAGCACCTTCTCGCGGCTTCAACTCGGCAAACGATGAGTTTGCGTCATCGGGCTCACCATGGAACACGCGTTGATAAGCCCACAGTAGATAGAGAGCCGCGAGAATGACGCCCGTTGCTGCGACCACCACCCACCAACGGGCCGTGCTGAAAGAACCGATGAGCACCAGGAATTCGCCGACGAATCCGTTCAAACCAGGCACGCCGATCGACGACAACATCACCACCATGAAGGCTGCGGCAAAAATCGGAGCAACCTGTTGCAATCCCTTCAACTCTGCGATTGCCCTCGTGTGACGACGCTCGTAGATCATGCCGACCAGCAAGAACAAAGCACCAGTCGACACACCGTGATTCACCATCTGCATGACACTTCCGGTGATGGCTTGGTCAGTGAACGCGAATGTTCCGAGCACGATGAAACCCAAGTGCGCGACTGATGAATATGCGACGAGTCGTTTCAGATCGGTCTGCATCGTCGCTGCGATGGCGCCGTAGATGATGCCGATTGTCGCGAGAGTGAGAAACAGTGGTCGCGCCCACACTGCGGCTTCAGGGAACAAGTACAAACCGAAACGCAAGAAACCATAGGTACCCATCTTCAACAAGACGCCAGCGAGGATGACCGATCCACCTGTCGGAGCTTGAGTGTGTGCATCGGGCAACCATGTGTGCAGAGGGAACACCGGAACCTTGACTGCAAACGCGATGGCGAACGACATGAACAACCAACGCGCGGTGTCCGTGGCGAACGAAGACTTCTCGGCGAGGGTCACCAGGTCGAAGGTGACGTATCCGAGGTCTTGGCGGGCGAGCAAGGCAGTCGCGACGATGCCGACGAGCATGAACGCAGAGCCGAACATCGTGTACAGGAAGAATTTCGTTGCGGCATAGATGCGGTTGTCATAACCCCATCCACCAATCAGGAAATACATCGGAACAAGAACGATTTCAAAGAACAAGAAGAAGAGCACCAGGTCGAGGCTGAGGAAACTTCCCATGACTCCCGCTTCGAGCAGCAGCAACCACGCCAGATAGCGCTTCTCGTCATGATGGGGATCGACGCCTGCGATGACCAGCGGGAACAACACCCCAGTCAACACCACGAGAAACAGCGAGATACCGTCGACTCCGAGGTGCCACGAGATTCCCCATGGCTCGATCCACGGATGACGTGACACGAATTGGAACCCACCTTCATGGGCATCGAATGCTCCGAGCACCCACAAACTGATCGCTCCAGTCGCGACACTGGTGAGAAGCGCGGCGAGCTTGACGTATTCTGCTCGCTTCTCCGACAACAACGCGACCAACACAGAACCGATGACCGGCAAGACGATGAGAAGTGACAGTGCCGGGAACGACACGACAGCACCAGACGCAGCGATCATGCCCACACCCCCCTGAACAAGAACCACGCGAGCACGAGAAGCACACCGATTGACAAGATCACCGCGTATGAGCGGACAAAGCCTGTCTGAACCTTTCGCACCACACCGCTCGTTGAACGGGTCACGATTCCTGCACCGTTGACTGCGCCGTCAACGACCTTGGCATCGAACAACGCGAGTGCATTGAACGCTGCCTTGCCAGGTCCACCGACGAGCGAGGACACCGCAGAGTCATAACGCCACGCGTCAGCGAGGATCGCTGGCTCGACGGCCTTGGCTTTCTTCTTCGCATACACCGCGATCGATGCTGCG
>DAIOTI010000137.1:0-4797 GCA_036752105.1 Ilumatobacteraceae bacterium
GGTTGGCGATCGGCCGGTGGAGTCTGAAGTAGTGACAAGTCGCGAATACCCACGAGGCTCATCTCGAGTGTGCGAGGAATCGGCGTCGCTGACATGGTGAGGACATCGACGTTCGTGCGCAATCGCTTCATCGCTTCCTTGTGCTGCACTCCGAAGCGTTGTTCTTCGTCGACCACCAAGAGTCCGAGATTCTTGAACGCGACGCCTTCCTGGAGAAGTCGGTGTGTTCCAATCACGCAGTCGACCTCGCCGGTCTTAAGCCCCTCCAACACTTTCTTCGCCTCGGTGTTCGTGAGAAATCGCGACAGCATCTCCACGCGAATCGGATAACCAGCAAACCGCTCAGTAAAGGTGTTGGCATGTTGCGACGCGAGAAGTGTCGTCGGCACGAGTACCGCGACCTGACGACCACCTTGAATCGCTTTGAATGCAGCTCGGACGGCGACTTCTGTCTTGCCGAAACCCACGTCACCACAGATGAGACGATCCATCGGCACCGAACGCTCCATGTCGCCCTTCACCTCGTCGATTGCACGCATCTGATCTGGCGTCTCGACGAAGGGAAATGCAGACTCCATCTCGCTCTGCCACGGAGTGTCCTCGGCGAAAGCGTGGCCTTCAGCCGTCACGCGTCGCTGGTACAGGACGACGAGTTCTTGGGCGACTTCACGTACGGCGCTTCGTACGCGTGACTTGGCTCTAGCGAAGTCGCTTCCGCCCATTCGGTTCAGAGTCGGGGTTTCGCCACCCACATATTGGCGCAGTGCTCCGATGTGGTCGGTGGGCACATACAACTTGTCGCCACCTTTGTACGCGAGCAGCAGGTAGTCGCGCTCCACTCCACCGATGGTGCGCTTCACCATGCCTTCGTACTGGGCGACACCATGATGGTGGTGCACCACATAACCACCAGGTTGGAGGTCTTCGAACACCGACACTGCGTTTGCTCTCGACGTGCGTGAGACGCGGCGTGTGCGTCGTCGACCACTCAGATCTGATTCGGCGATGACCGCGATGCGGGACTCTTGCAAGATGAATCCGCGCGAAAGCGGCGCGACGACCACATTGCCAGCGCCACTCTTCAGACTTCCGTCGACACGAAGATCGAAGTGCAGTCCGTTCTCGGCCAACAAGTCGGCGAGTCGAGTGGCAGACGCATCTGTCTCGCCAGCCACGACGAGTGTCCACTTCTGTGACAACAGCTCTTTGGCGCGTGTGAACACCGGGGTCGGGTCGTGGATGATCGGACCCCATCCACCTGAGGACACTGTGGGAGTTTCAGGTGAGTCTGCGGTGTTCAGAACCGCAAGCGACGCACTCTGTGATTCGAGTGACAGCAATCGTTCTGCGCTGGTGTGAAGACGCGGGAATGAGACAGTTTCGTCTCTTGCCCACGAGGTGGCCAGAGCACGAGCAAGGTCGTCTTCTTCGGCAAGAAGGTCACGAGCACGGTCGCCCATGTTCTTCGGGTCGACCATGACGATGAGGGCATCGTCTCCGATCACATCGGTGATGAGCCGTTCTTTGGTGGTGAGCCAGGGCAACCAACTCTCCATGCCATCAAAAATTTGGCCTTCAGAAAGTCGTTCCCACTGCTCGCGCCCCCAGGGTTCGCTCGCCACAAGTTCACTCGCACGAGCGCGAAGTTCGTCGTCGAGCATCAACTCGCGCGCCGGGAAGACCACGATGTCGTCGATGTCGCCGACCGAGCGTTGGTCATTCACATCGAATGTCGTCAGGCGATCAACTTCGTCCCCCCACGTGTCGATGCGCACCGGTGAGTCCGACGTACTGGGGAAAATGTCGACGATCGCACCACGTCGCGCGAACTCGCCTCGGTGCTCCACCAGCGTCTCGCGGCGGTAGCCAAATTGAACGAGAGTCGCGCACATCTCGTCGATGTCAATGCGACCTTTAGCGGCCACTCGAATCGGCTGTGTGCTCTCGGCATTCGGCGCAAGCTTCTGAAGCAATGAACGAACGCTCGCTACCACGACGTGAGGCGAGTGGTCCTTGCTTCCGAGGCGCCACACAACTTCCATTCGTCGACCCATGGTCTCGACAGCCGGACTGACTCGCTCGAACGGCAATGTCTCCCAAGCAGGGAAGTGGCAGACGGCGCTGGCTGGCATGAAGGCTCGCAAGTCTTCGATCAGCTGTTCGGCAATGTGACCCGTTGGTACAGCAACGATGATCGGCGATCGACGTGTGGATGCTGCGAGAGTGGCGATCACCAGTGGTCGCGCAGATTCCGCGACGGCGACACGCGCATTCTTCTTGCCGGCGACTTGGGCGAGTGCTGGCTCGTTACGTGCAAGATGGACGAGGTCGAGCAGGTTCATGCGGGCTTGGTGTTGAAAGCCGTCATGGCTGACAACGCTCCGTCACGAATGATTGCCTCGACTGCGTCAGCGGCACGTACGACGCACTCGTCCAGCAATGTGCGCTCCGTGGAGGGGATGCGAGAGAGCACATGATCTGCGCCCGCTTCTTTGGAACGTGGCTTACCCACTCCGATCCGCACGCGCACGTAATCGTCGGTCTTCAGATGTGCAGAGATCGAACGTAACCCATTGTGTCCGGCGAGGCCTCCACCGACCTTCACACGTAGGACACCAGGTTCAAGATCAAGTTCGTCGTGCACCACGATCAGGCGAGTCAGATCATCGATCTTGTACTTCTTGCACAATGGACCCACGGCTTCACCAGAGTCGTTCATGTACGTCGTGGGTACAGCGAGAACGACTGCGCTGCCGGCAAGGGAGGTTTCGGCAACGAGTGCATGTTGCTTGCCTACTTTGAGTCGTGCGTTGCAGCGTTCGGCAAGTAGTTCTACGGACTCTTGTCCGACGTTGTGGCGAGTGCGTGCGTAGCGCTTCCCAGGATTTCCGAGTCCCACGACGAGAGTTCGTTGGATGTCAGCCATACGCAGGACTTCCCGAGATTCGAATCCCACGTGCCGTGGGAGTTGTCTGGTCGGACGAAACTACGAGGAAGCGCCGCCGGCTTCGGCCGGTGCGGCAGCAGCAGCTTCGCCTTCGGCAGGTGCTGCAGCGGCAGGAGTGTCCTGGCGCAGCGTGAGCACGGTGACGACGGGCATGTCTGGGTCGCCGACAGCGACCACACCGTTCGGCAACACGACATCGGCCAAACGGATGACGTCGTTCGTCTGCATGTTGGTGATGTCAATGACGATTTCGTTCGGCAGGTTTGCCGGAGTGGTGCGCAAGTCGATGGTGTCGACGGCAGCGTCGACGAGTCCGCCGTCTCCGATGACAGCCTTTGCGGTGCCAGAGAGACGGACAGGAACCGACACGGTGATTTCTTCGCTCATGTCGATCTGCAAGAAATCGATGTGTGCGACGGTGCGACGCACGGGGTGACGCTGCAACTCTTTCACGATTGCCGGATACACGGTTCCGTCTACGTTCAATTCGAGGATGGTGTTGACGCCTGCGGGTCCGCTGAGTGCGACACGCAGGTCACGACGCGCAACCGACACCGACAGTGGTGACATGCCGTGGCCGTAGAGGACGCCGGGAATCTGTTCTTGTGCGCGCAGACGACGAGCATTGGCGCTGCCAGTGGCACGACCGGCCTTGGCGAGGAGAGAAGCTGTATTGGACACGGCTAGCGAGTGTACCCAGGGACCCGAGAGACCCCACCGGTGGACATGGCGAGTAGGTCGGCCCGGAACTGGCGTCAGGCCTGGTTTTCGCCGCCGAACAGCTCGCTGACGCTGGTCTCGTCGAACACCGCTGCGAGGGCATCGGCGATGATTTTGGCGACAGAGAGCACTTCCAGTTTGTCGAACAACTTGCCATTTTCGATGGGCAAAGTGTTGGTGAGGACGACTCGTTCGATGGGCGAAGCTTTCATTCGGTCGATGGCAGGACCAGACAACACGCCATGTGTGGCCATGGCCCACACTTCCTTGGCGCCACGCTCGAGAAGAAGCTCGGCGGCCGACACGATGGTGCCACCTGTGTCGATCATGTCGTCGGTGAGGATGCACTGACGACCATCGACGTCGCCGATGACTTCTTTGGCGATTGCGACATTCGCACTGCCCTTCGGGCGGCGCTTGTTGATGAATGCGACGTCGGCGTTGCGGTCAGACAGATGTTGCGCGAAACGTTCTGCAACTTTCACACGACCTGCATCGGGGGACACGATGACGACGTCGTTGTCGGCGTGCTTGCGCACGTATTCCTCGAGCACAGGCAATGCAGTGAGGTGGTCCACCGGGCCAGAGAAGAAACCTTGAATCTGTCCGCTGTGAAGGTCGATTGACACCATGCGGGTTGCACCCGCTGCCTTGAACATGTCGGACAGCATGCGCGCCGTGATTGGTTCGCGACCTTCTGCCTTGCGGTCTTGTCGGGCGTATCCGTAGAACGGACACACTGCTGTGATGCGCTTGGCACTTGCGCGCTGCGCAGCGTCGATCATGATGAGTTGCTCCATGATCGAGTCGTTGATGGAATGACTGTCCGTCGTGTAGTGACTTTGCATCACGAACACATCTCCACCACGAATGCTGTCCGAGAATCGCGGACGAATTTCACCGTTGGCGAATTCGACGATATTCGCGTCACCAACTTCAATGCCGAGATGTGCGGCGACTTCGTTTGCCAGCGCAGGGTGAGTGCGACCCGAGAAAAGTGACAGTCGCTTGGTGGTGACTCTCTCAAGCGGCTTCGACGTCATGCGGTTCCAGTGTAGAACGCGCCGGTCCGTGCGCCAGCAGCGACACTGCTGCCGGCCTCGAGCGAGGCGAAAGGTCCGACGATTGCG
>DAIOTI010000138.1:0-4778 GCA_036752105.1 Ilumatobacteraceae bacterium
ATGACAGGAGTGGATCGTGTGTCAAAGAGAGCGGGAATGGAGTCCTGCCAGTCACGAAGTGAAGATATCTCGACAATCCATGCATCACGCGGGTCGTCGATGTGCGTTGCTCGCGATGAAGGCTCCGACGACATTGCGGTGAAGCGAACGCCGGCAGTGGAACCAAATAACTCACACATCAGGTGGGCTTCATCTTGAAAAGTGTGGAAGTAAGTTACATTCAAAACAATTCGTCTCTCTCCGCACGCAAAGTATCGGAGATCAAGAACGTGTGCATTCGAATTGCAGAGATATTTGTCCTTAGTGCGCGGACATCAATTCGGGGTCCATCGAGCTTCGCCGTTTTGAGTTGAGACCGCAGGTCAGGCGACCGTCACCTGGACCTTCGTGGTCGTGGTTGTCTTGGTGCGCACTGAGACCGTCACTTGGCAGGAACCCTTTTGTAAAGTCACGAGAGAGGACTTCTGTACTCGGCAGATGCCTGCCGAGGATCTGGCGACGGTGAGGGTCACACGCGCACCTGAGGGAACGGAAAGTTTTGCTGATCGGGCGAATGAGACAAACGAGACTGATCGACGAACCTTCAACCGGACGGTCGGTGACACTTCTGTCAGGGTCGCACGGATGACCGGAGCAGAGTGGGTGAACCCTGCAGCTGACATCCGGAGCCAGCCATCTGCTTCGCTCACGTTGGTCGTGGCAGTCGCAGGTGAACCGTTCTCTTCAATGACCGAGATCGTCGCCTTCAGTGGTGCGCGTCCGAATCCATAGATGCAACGCGCGACGTCTGAGCGCATCACCAAGTGATACACGCCTCTAAAAACTTCTCCAGTCGAGGTGAGATGGGGTGCCGCCACTTGATAGTCAAGCGAAGAAGTCTTTTTGTTCAATGCCGGCGGTCCGGCAGCGTATTGAGTCGCATTCGTGGTGACTAGACCGCTGAGCGTTTTGTCCTTCGTGAAACACGTATTGACTCCTGACATTTCGGTCGAATTCAAGGTGCGAATTCCCCATGTCGACATATTCGCCGTTGCCTTGTCTGAGACCAGTGGAAGCCACGCCTTGAGTTCTTCGATGCCGGGAGGCCCGGAGGGTGACGGCTTGTAAGTGATGCGACGCTTGTCCGGAATCGCAAGATTCGCAGGACTGTCACTGTTCGAAGAGCCGCCGTAGTCCTCGGATTTCGGCCAAAGATCGCCCTTGGCATACACCGCCTGAAGCGCGGCAGGGACTTGGGCCCACAAGAGCCCGGTCTTCACGATCGGAACAACCACAGGTGCGCCCTGAATGTCGATAGTTGTTGCGGACGAGGTCGTGGAGGAATTGATGGCGATCTTTGGTGAGTCGAGGCGTCCGTGTAGCCAGCCAACTGGAGTCTGGCCGAGCCGCACGGTTACGTAGAAGTTCCTGTCGAGTGGAATTCGTCGCCGTGCTGCGCACAAGTGCACGTCTCGGCCGACCAACTTCTCACTCGTGACGATGCACTGCTGTTCTGTCTTCCCATCGACGGTCGGAAGGTAGCCACCATTCAGATTCCAGATGTCTTGGGACTGGTTGTAGTAGTAGCTAGTGATGCACTTGTCCGTACAAGTCGATTCCACCAGCTCGACTGCGTACAGGGAGATATCGAGATCACGAAGAGTGAACTTTCCTGCAGCTGTACGGCCACCTTCGAGTCGAGCACGCAGGTAGTAGTCGTCACCGCCCGCGTGAGGTGCCGAGGGCAGAGAGAACAGTTGACCTGGACCGCCTGCGGGAAGGTCAATCGAGGTGTTTGCCGCGAAGTCCCACAAGCCAGATGTCGGTATGAGGCGATCAAAAGTTGCTTCGGTGCGTGAACCACTCGCATCAACGGAACCAAAGCCGCTGATGCAATTCAGCTCGGTCGGTGTCGTGCATCGCTGTAACACGGCTTGATAGTCGACAGAGGCAGTCGTGGAGCAACGTCCCTCGGTGGGGGAGAGACATGGCTTGGCACGACCATCTCGTGGGTAGGGCAGGATCATCGAGAACCAAGAGGCAGGCTGAGCGCGATCACGAAACTCGATACCCGTCCAACTGTCGACCTGATCGTTGAGGACCGGGACGACTTCATCGACGTGGACCTCTGCCGCTCGAGCCGAACCAGCAAACGTGAGCGCTGACGCGATCAGCAACAAAGACAGAACTACGCGACTCGGACGACCACTCATACGGTCACTGTAGTTGTGCTTCTGATACCTCGATGCCTGAGGGAATGTCTTGAGGTCTCGACGAAGTTCAGGCCTGTAGAGCAGCTGCCCGCGCAGGTAGGTACCTGAGAGCTGCGATTGAACCCACGAGAGCAACGACGGACACCGTGAGACATGCGGTTCCGAACCCTGTCATGAATGAGTCGCTGACGGCAGACAGGACGGATGGACGGACTGTATCTGGTGATTGCATGGCGACGAAGTAGGCAGCTCCGACGGACTCCTCGGCCGCTGCCAGAGCTGCAGGTGGTACTGCATCGATCAGGCCTGGTATCGCCTCGAAGCGTTCGAGGAGTCGCGGAGAGTACAGACTCACGAAAATCGAACCAGTGACGGCGACCCCCAATGTTCCGCCAACTTCACGTGACACGTCGTTGACCGCCGATCCCACGCCGGCTTTGTCACGGGGGAGTGATCCCATCACTGCATCTGTGCTGGGTGACGTGACCAATGACAGGCCGCACGCCATGAACAACATGGCAATGACGACCGGTCCGAAGTAGGAGACATCTGCGTCAAAAGTGCTCGCTAGGGCGAAGCCAATTGACATGCTGAGTAGTCCAGAGGCGACGACACGCTTGGTACCGATGCGCAGGGCGAGTCGTGCCGCGATGGGGGCCGTGATGCCTGCACCGATCGCAAATGGCAGGGTACGAATGCCGGACTCGAGGGGGTCATACCCGCGTACGAATTGGAAATACTGCGTCACGAGGAATGTAAAGCCGAACAAAGAGAGAAACGCGATGCCGATTGACCCGGTGGCTGCACTGAAGCGAGCGTTCTTGAAGAATTGAAGTTCGAGCAAAGGGTGTTGTCGGCTCATCTCGTACTTGATGAAGGCCGCGATGAGCAATGAGGTCACGACAAAGCCGGCATTAGAGGTGACGCTGCCCCAGCCCCAGTGGGGAGATTCAATCACCGTGTAGACCAATGCGCCGACTGCTGTCACTGACAGGAACATGCCGATGTAGTCGAAGGAACCATGTGTGGCGTCACGTGATTCCGGAACAAGAAAGTGTCCGGCCACGATTGCAACGCCGACGATGGGAACATTGATGAGAAACACCGACCCCCACCAGAAGTGCTCAAGCAGGAAACCTCCTGCGACAGGGCCGAAGGCAACCGCCATTCCCGACACGGCAGACCACAGTCCGATTGCCTTGGCTCTTTCGATCGGGTCGATGAAGAGGTTCGTGATGATTGCCAGGGTCGCTGGAAACACGAGAGCCGACCCGACGCCCATGGCACCACGCCAGAAAATGAGTTGTGAACTTGTCTCGGCGAATGCAGCTGCTGCGCTGAAGGCGGCGAAGAGAACGAGACCGATCTGTAGGCAACGCTTCCGGCCGAGGCGATCGCCGATTCCGCCACCGGCGAGAAGCAGTCCGGCAAACACCAGCGCATAAGAGTCGACGATCCATTGGAGGGCGGTCGTCGACGCATTGAGTTCCTGCTGAAGGGTGGGAAGCGCCACGTTGATGATGAGGTTGTCCACCACCACCATGAAGACGCTCGCGCTGAGGACAAGCAACACCCACCACCGTCTTTCGTATGCACGTGAGTGGGAGGTCGGGGGTTGCTGAGTGATGTTCATACTTGACAGTGTCTATCGCACATACTTGACACTGTCAAGTATGCTGGTGAGGTGGATGTTCGTCGGTTGGTGCTGGATGCGGCGATAGCGATATGCGCCTCTGAGGGACCAGATGCCGTCTCTATGCGTGATGTCGCTCGGCAATCGGGTGTGAGTCACCAAGCTCCCTATCACCACTTCGGTGATCGTGCGGGAATCTTCGCTGCGATATCTGAAGAAGGTTTCGGCATTCTCGCAGACTCCATGGAGGTCGCACTCGCGAGCGGGGAAAGCCCGGTACGAACCTGTCTTGAGGTGTATCTCCGGATCGCGCAGGAAAACGTGGGTCATTTTCGGGTGATGTTCAGAAGTGATATCTGCGGCGTGTCGACTCACCTTCATGCGCAGATTGCTGCGGATCGCGCATTCGGGACACTCCAGAAGATGGTCGAGTTGGTTCTCGGACGAGAGGCAGATGAGCAAGAGATGTCAGTTTGGGCTTCGATGATGTGGTCACTCGCGCACGGATTTGCAGCTTTGCTGATTGACGGACCGCTAGCGGCAAAACTGCCGCAGAGCGTCGCAGTCGAACGGCACGTCACAGATTTTGTGCACTTCGCCACCGGGATGGTGGAGAACCATGCCAGCCTGTCGCTCAGGAGATGAGCACGTCGTTACAGATGTGGCGTGCTTGTAACTCGAGGCGATGGGCACGTATGAAATACAACGCCAAAGCTGAGCGGCTCTCAAAGCCCGACGATTGAAGCATTCTGCTCACACGATTGCGGATGGTGTGGGGCGCCAGACACAACGACGAGCTGATGTCTCGATCACTCAGACCAAAAGCAAGCAGTGTGAGGATCTTGGTGTTCATCTCGTCACCACGAGTGATGTCGGACGGGAGGGGTAAGTCGGCAGGTAGGTGAACCGTTCTCGGTCGTCGCGATCCTCGTGTTGACGCCGTACGAACACAG
>DAIOTI010000139.1:0-4763 GCA_036752105.1 Ilumatobacteraceae bacterium
CCCCGCCAATCACTGGCGCTGACAGCGTGAGCGTCGACTTGCGCCCCTTCCGTTACCAAAGCGACAGCAAGAACCACAATGCACATCCGTAACAACCAGGCACGCATACAACGCAATCTAGGAATTGGTCGGGTTGCGTGCAGGTGGAAATCGGGGGGAAGGACCGAATCGGTACATCTGTCACTTGCCCGAGTGTTGACAGAGTTCTAGCGTCTTTTTGTCGCCGCTGGTTCCCACACAAGAATCGACGCGGCGAGACATGGTCCCCAGACTTCGGACCGCCCCACTCTCGACGCCCTCCCCAGATCTCGGAGGTCTTCGATGCCACTCGGGAGTCTTCATGTCTCACACCTCTTCCTCACGTCTTCGCAATCGTCTGCGTCACGGCTTACGACACAGCCGAAACCCCATCGACCGACTTCCCCGAAGTTCTCGCGGTCGCTTGGCGCTTCTCTTGAGCGGAGTCGTTGCAACAACGCTCTTGCTCGTAGCTGGCGGTCGAGCTAGTGCTGACCGCAATCCAGGAACCCGTCTCGAGCAATGCGAGAACTTGACGACCGTCTGCGACTCGAGCCACCCGTCAAATTGGATCACCGGAAACCTGGGCACAAGTAACTCTGATTATTCGGAAGGTGACTCCGTACCGTTTCGCGCGACGCTCAACAACCTCACGATTGGTGCCAGCTATGGAGTGAACATCGGCTTTGAATCGACGAGAGACGGAAAACATGCGTACGACTATCTGACGTCGTTCAACCGAACTGAGTCGACAGCCGAGCCATGTATCGACGTCACATGCTCACCGCCGAATGACACATTGCCGATTCCTATCGACACGAACGTGTCTGGTGCCGGAGTAACCCAAGTAGGTAGTCAATTCATTTCTTTGTTCGGCGGAAACTTCATTGATGCGGGCTCGAACATCGCCAACACCGGCGACTTGTGTGCGACAGCCACTTGCAACATTGCCACGAATCCAGAGCCGTATGTGTTGACCGGTAGTTATGCCGGGTCAAGCAGCACTTCGACATATGTGTATTTCACCGCTTCTGCCGAGACCGTGGTCTTGGCTTGGGGTGGCCACATCGCAGCCGAATCAGATTGGGGTGTCGGAATGGGGGCATTCAACATCGCTGGTTCGCCGTATCACATGAACCTGGGTGATCTCACCTGTTCACCAGGTGACTGCACCACGGGCGCAAAGGACGTCTCCATCAGCAGCGCAGCTGTCACTCCGACCACCACCACAACGTCGACAACGAGTACGACAACTTCAACCTCAACATCGACGACGTCAACCACGAGTACAACGACCACAGTGCCAGAGAGCACCACCACAACGACTGTTCCAGAAACAACCACAACGACTGTTCCAGAAACAACCACGACCGTGGTTGAAACCACGACGACAGTGCCTGAGACCACCACTACCGTGGTTGAGACCACGACAACAGTGCCCGTCACTACAACCACTGTGCCGGAGACGACGACCACTGTGCCGGTGACGACGACGCTCGCTGCGACCACCACAACGGCAGCATCGACAACAACCGTGGCGCCGACGACAACTGCAGCACCGACGACAACGACGATTGCTAGCGATCTTCAGGCCATCTTCCCGTCGACCACCACGACCACCCCGGAATCTGACTTGCTTGTGTTGTACCCCGACACGTTGCCTGACACTGGCGGTGGCGACATCGACATGATGTCGATCGTGAGCCTCGTGCTCATGCTGCTCGGCGCTCTCGCCCTCGGTGTGGTCGTGTTCCGCAACAACCGTCTGCCGTGGGAGTGAAGCAGACATGACGTTGCAAGAACTTTCTCGAACACGCCATGTGTCACCCCTGCATCCGTCGGTCGGTCGCACACCAAGTGTCGCCCTTCTGAGCACCTTCCCACCGACAGCTTGTGGACTTGCCACCTTTGCGGCAGCTTTGGCACGCGGCCTAGAGCAAATTGGTGTCACCAATGTGGGTGTCGTTCAGTGTTCAGACGACAACCACATCGTTCATGACCCGCACGTACTCGCTCAGTTTCGTCCGAATAGTCCCGCTTCGATGCGCGACGCACTACGTGCCCTCAACGGGCACGATGTGGTGTTGCTACAACATGAGTACGGCATCTTCGGTGGTGAGGACGGCGACCAAGTACTCGATCTCTTGGACGGTCTCGATGCAAGCGTCATCACCACGCTTCACACCGTGCCGCTCTCACCAAGCCTTCGTCAACGAAAGATTCTCGAGGAGGTGGTGGCTCGTTCTGCTTGCGCGGTGACGATGACCGACACCGCTCGTCGTCGGTTGCTGTCAACGTACGACGTATCCCCGGAATCAATCGTGACCATTCCCCACGGCGCAACCCTCCCCCACTCAATTGCGCCGACGTCAGCAGGATCTCCCCTCCTGCTGACGTGGGGACTGATCGGCCCAGGCAAGGGCATCGAATGGGTTCTCGATGCCCTTGCCTTGGTTGGCACACACATGACGCCACCCCACTACATCGTTGCGGGTCAAACACACCCGAAGGTAGTGGCACGCGAAGGCGAGCGATACAGATCCATGTTGAAGGCACGGGCACGTGACCTCGGTATCGAAGATCACGTCACCTTCGATGCGAGATATCGCTCACTCCCCGAACTCATGGACTTGATTGCTGATGCGACATGCATCGTCTTGCCGTATGAATCCACCGACCAGATCACGTCTGGCGTGTTGGTCGATGCAGTCGCAGCTGGTCGCCCGGTCATCGCCACTGCGTTTCCACACGCAGTTGAACTTCTGGCTGATGGAGCAGGAATGGTGGTGCCACATCGCGACCCAGCCGCGCTTGCCCGCGCCATTCTTCGCATTGCCACGCGACCCGATCTTGCGCGATCGATGTCGATTGCAGCAGAACAACTTGCACCACGACATTCCTGGCCGGCAGTGGCAGCCAACTATGTGAACCTTGCAGGTCGTATCAATGTGCGCGCATCTGAGGCGGTGTGATGGCTCACCAAACAGTGGCTCGTCGGGCAAGCATGCGACATCTCGTCTATCTCACCGACGACCGAGGAATTCTCGAACACGCCAAAGGGTCACGACCTCGTTACTCGCACGGTTACTGCACCGATGACAATGCTCGACTGCTCATCGTGGCAGCGCGCGACAAAGGACGATCCCTCGGCTCTAACGTGCTTGCACACATCTCAATGCAGTTCCTGATTGACGCTCTCGTCGAAGATGGTCGCATTCGTAATCGCCTGAGCTTCGAGCGAATCTGGCAAGACGATCCGTCAACAAATGACTGTTGGGGTCGTGCTGTGTGGGCATTCGGGACTGCTGTCGCTCAGTCGAATGACTCGATGGTACGACGCAATAGCTTCGAGGCTTTCGAGCGGAGCGCCCACTGGCGTTCAGACTCGTTGAGGTCTGCGTGCTTTGCTGCGCTGGGGGCAGCAGAAATTCTTCGAGTTGCTCCCCATGACGAGCTAGCCCTCGACCTGATTCGGCACGCTCGTGACCTCATCGCGTCTATCCGCCATTCAAGCCCGTGGAACTGGCCCGAGCAGCGTCTCACATACGCCAACGCAGCGATCGCAGAAACATTGCTCGTGGCAGGCTCGGCATTGAACGACCCCGAAGCGACCGATCAGGGGATCTTCCTCCTGCAGTGGCTGTTGGACATTGAGACTCACGACGACCACTACTCCGTCACACCCACCACCGGCCGAGGACCGGGGGATCCCAAACCGGCCTTCGACCAACAACCAATCGAGTTGGCTGCGATTGCCGATGCATGCGCACGTGCACGCTGGATCACCGGGGACGACCAATGGGAGAAATGGCTTCATCGTGCAGTCGACTGGTTCCATGGTCACAACGATCTCGGCGTACCGATGATCAACTTCGATACGTGGGGCGGTTATGACGGACTATGTGAAGAAGGACCCAACCTGAACCAAGGTGCGGAGTCGACGCTCGCCATGGTCGCGACCCTTCAGTATGCGCCAATGCTCGAGTCACTTCGAACGTGAGTCTCGCGCGACGAACGAGTATCAGACTCGCGCCGGACCCGCGGCGCGTGTTCAGTCGTATGTTCGTCGCCGGTCAAGAAGACTTCGGCTCTCGCCAATCGCGCACGAGCCTCGTCATCGACAGAGTGTTGGCATTGACTGATGATGAAGTGCGTGAGGCACTGGACGATGTCGGTCGTCGGTTCACCTTGCGCCATGGAGACTTGTCCTATTGGCTCGATGTTCATGCACACCGTGTGACGAGCCGACTAGATCCGACCTGGGACGTGAGCGAAGACCGATGGCGACTGATGGGTGCATTCTTCACACATGAGTTCTCTGTCGAAGGTGCAGCTCTCACCAACCCGTCGATTGTCCCCCATCCAGATCAACACGGCATGGATGGCGATGAGGCCCGCTTCGTGATGAGTGTGCGCGCAATCGGCGAAGGCCATCGTTCGTCGATTGGCTTTCGCACCGGAATTGTCGATGGCAAGGGACGGGTACGGCTCGACGTGGCACACCCTCACCTGCACCCGGGCATTCATGGCGACTCGATGTTGCATCGCAAGGCCTTTCAAGGACTTCTCGAGGACGTGAATGACTGGGGCGAAAATGCTCGCTACGTGCTCAGCCAGCTCGGCGAAGAGTTCTCTGAATCCGAACTTGAGGAACAACTGAATCGACTGCACCACGATCGCGATGCATATCGCTATGCCGACGACACGATCACCCACTTCCGCATGATCATGGACCGTGCATACAC
>DAIOTI010000140.1:0-4749 GCA_036752105.1 Ilumatobacteraceae bacterium
GTCCTGCCCGCGTTTGGGTGGGTGAGACTCCCGGGCTTTCTCGAGCCGTTGTCGATCGTGACGGGAATCTGGCTGGTGCGAAGTTTCTTCGGGGTGCGCAATGAATGGAGACGAGCCCCCGTCGATGCTCTGGCGGCTGTCCCGCCCGTTGTGGGCGCGATCGTGACGTACCAGTGGTGGTGTGGGATTTCAAAGGGTTCGCCAACCGATGTTCTCGAGAGGTTGCTCCCGATTTGGGACCACTCAGCGCATTTCAACTTCTTCCTGATGAACCTCACCAAGGGCACCTACATTCCCCGTGCTAACGGTGGCGAGGGACCGCTTGCGTGGCACGGATCCGAGTATCCAACGGGTATCCACTATGTGTGGTCACACTTCGTCGCGCCATCCCGCGACGTGATTCTCCAACATACCGATAGGGCGATTCCGGTATATGCCAATTCTGTGGTTGTAACGATGTCCATTACCGTCCTGTTGGTCGGACTCACGATTGCTCGGCTGGCAACCACGGCACATCGCTGTTTCTCCTTTGCTGCGATCGGTACTGGTCTAGCAATCGGATTGGTGACACTCGGACCAATGAGCCAGACCATCTATGCAGGGTTTGCAAACATGCCGGTCGTCCTTGTCGGTGTTGCTGTCATTGTCTCATTCGCGATTCGTCCGTGGCCGAATGCCGTTCTTCAGACGTTGACGCTCGGGGCGGCCACTCTCGTATTGCTGTATAACTGGTACCCGACGACCTTGCTTGTTGTTCCCGTGCTGGTTCTTCATTCCGTCCGCATGATCAAGGAAGGAAAGCCACGTCCCCTCCTGTGGGTGGGAATTCCCTGCGCCGTTGCGGGACTCCTCCCTGTCTTGCAGACGTTGTCTCTAGGTGTCAGTCATTTGAACACTCAGGGTGGGGTGCAGGCACTCCCGCCCGGGGTGTTGGTGGCAGTCGCCATGCTCTCACTTTCGTTGAGTGCGTACGTATTGACCGAGGAGGATGGCTTGATTGCATTCTGGTTGAGTATCCCGACACCATGTCTCTTGCTCGCTCTCGCACTTCAATTGAGGATGTCGACAGACGGGTATCCTTACTACTTTCACAAGGCATCGATTTTCGCAGTCTCTATTGGACTCGTCGTAATTGTCGCAGTTATTGCCGCACGTGTTGAGAAGCGAGCGACATCCAGGAATCACCGAATCAATCAGAAGGTTGCACTTATGACTGCTTCGGTGATTGCCGGACTTGGTATCAGTCAGGTCTTCGGTTACTGGGGTCCTGATTACCCAACGTTTTCTGGAGGCAACACTGCAATCGGGGTACTCTCCCGAAATGACATCACTTTGGGGGGAAATCAGTTCCTGCCGACAAGTCAGATCATCATCCGCGAGGCAGCAGTCGTCCGTGAACTTCCAATCAAAACGCGTTCCTGCCTGACGATGGTTATTCCAGCGCGAGTAGGAATATTGTCGGGTATCCCCGATAATCCATGGAAAGACACATTGTCAAACGTTTGGTTTCATGCCCTGACAGACTCATACACAATTGAGGCCCAGACACAGGCCTACATGACGGCCAATGTGGCTCCCGCACTGGGTGATGAAGCTGATCTCGTAGATGCAATTTCGAAGACATTTGATCCGTCGTCAGTGTGCATATTCTCCACTAGATATGTGACGAATGAGCTGCGCGAACGCCGGGATGACTGGACGACGCGAGACTTCGCATCATCCTGACAATCGGGAGCGGGTGTACACGTCCTTGTCGACGTCAGCTCCCCACCGTCGATAGAGCTCTTCATACTCCTCTGACCGTACCGAAGGGTCCCTGCTGAGGGACTCAAAGTGCCAAATCCTTGCGAAGGGCGTCCAGATGTTCCTGTATCCGGCACGCAGTGCCTTCATGGCAAAGTCTACGTCGTTGTAACTGTGGGGGAACGCGAGCGACATCCCTCCGAGTTCCGAGTAGAGCGACCGTGGAATTGCTGCGCACGCGCCGGTCACACCGCTGACCTCGCGTGCAATGAGTAGCTCGCCGAACGGGCCAAAGGAGTCACTGTCCAGGCCCGACGCCAGGTTGTGTGGACCACCGATGTGGCCGTGCCCTGCACTCTGGATGCGACCGTCCTCGAGCCGCGTCATCGGGCCAACCATGGCAACGTCTCCGTCCTCCAAGTAGGAAATCAGTACCTCGATCCACTCAGGGGTTTCTATCTCGATGTCGTCGTTCAGCAGGATGATCACATCTCCGTGTGAGGCCATGAACCCGACGTTGCACTTGTCGGAGAAATCAAACGGCTTGTCGTACCAAACAATTGAGAGGCGCTCATCATCGGAGAGCGCCACAATGTCGGGGTCAAGTGAAGTGACCCTGTCATGTACGAGGATGATTTCGATGTTGCGGTAGGTGGATCTTGTGAAGACACTACGAATCGCATTCGCTGGCAGGCAGGTATCCAATCCCCAGATTCTCTTTCGGTCACCTCGTGTGGGGATGATGATGCTGACGAGCGGCTCCGTGCGTGGCCGTCGGTCACACTTGACAAAGCCGCTCGGGAGAACCGTGACATTCGCCTTGATACCGATTCGATTACAATGTTGTTGAACGGCCTTGCGTGCACTCTCGAACACGTACGACTTCGCATTGACGTTGACTGCCGTCGAACCCTCAACAGTTCGCCAGTGATAAAGAACCTGGGGAACATGTACGACTCTTCGAGCCTTCTCGACCACCCTGAGGAACAGGTCATAGTCCTGTGAACCATCGAAACCGTCCCTGAAGCCGCCGATTTCCTCAACCAGAGCCGTGCGAATGACGGAGAAATGGCACAGGTAGTTCTGGCCACGCAGGCGTTCGGGTGCGAAATCGGGCTTGTTGAAACGATCGAACCGTTGACCCGACTGGTCGATTTTGTCCTCATCCGAGTACAGGTAATCGACGACCGAGTTGATTCCGATGTGCTCGGACATCACCCTGAGGGCATCCGGAGTCAAGGAGTCGTCATGGTCCAACAAGGCCACGAACTCACCGGTTGCGAGAGACAGTGCAGTGTTCGATGCCGCGACGATGCCGCCGTTCTTCCCGCGGTATTCCACCTTGACTCTGGAGTCGGAGGCCGCGAGCTTGCTCAATCTCTCCCGTACCTTCGCATTTGGTGAGCAGTCGTCAGCAATGCACCATTCCCAGTCTGTCAATGACTGGGCCAGGACAGAGCGGATGCACTCCTCGAGTGCCCACAGAGGAGGGTCGTAGACCGGTGTGACGATTGAGAACCTGGGTGCCATGGATTGAATTCAGCCCAGGAACTTACGGATCACCCAGCGAACGCCGCGCAACGGAAGCAACATGAACCTCCCGATGCGCCATGTACGGGAGGTATGGAGGATATTCAACTGGTTCACCAGTGAATCAACCTGTGCCTGGGCACATTCGTAACGGGCCCGCATGGTACCGAGTTCGGCACTCGTGCCGATGACTGCGTCGCGAGCATGGAGCAGGCTCATGCGAAGTTCCTCGTTGCCGGACTGGAGAACCTCGAGCTCGGCTTGTGTCGCGTGCAGTTTCTCGCGGATTACAAACAGTTCGGTCTTGGTAACTTCTGCCTCGGTCCTGGCAACTTCTGCTTCGGTCTTGGCAACTTCTGCCTCGGTCCTGACCGCCTCAAGTTCAACCTGAACCAGCTGAGCCTCCGCCGCTGCTTCTGATGCGGCCCCCGAGAACTGCGACTTCGCGAAGGAGAGGGCCTCCTGAGAGAGGCTCAGTTCGGCGAGTAGCTTTTCCGTCTCACTTGCTGACTTGGTTGGCGGGTCAAACTTAGGTGGCTCCGAGTTCGCGCGCAACCGCAGCACGTACTGGTAGACGGTGGAGTCCCGGTCTCGTTGCACGAATTCGATTGCCTCTCGGGGGATGGATGAATCCGGCGGTCCGCTTTCGGTGCCACCGAGTGGGGCCGTGCTTGCGAAGATCTCTTCGATTGAGAATCCGTTTTCTTCGACAAACTTCTCGATAGTACGCCGGGTGAAGAACCTCAGGTGGGTGTTGTCGAGCAGTCCAGTGGGCCGGTATTCAAATCGTCCGGTCAGGAGAGACAGCCTGACATCTGCATGGGCGACGTTCGGCAGAGACATGACGATGAATCCGTCGGGCGACAGAAGGCTGTGGCACTGAAGTAGAACCAAGTCGGGGCGTGTGCAGTGCTCGAGTACATCCCCGGCGAGAATCACGTCGAACTTCTCGTCCCCGAGGATCTTGTTGAGGTCAAGCCAATCAAGGTCGGTGATATGAACACGATCCGCGATTCCGGCGAGCTGCTCTGCGAAACGGCCGTCGCGCTCGATCGCCACCACGGAATTGCCCCTCGACTTCAGTGCGCGGGTGACGTGTCCAGCGGCTGCGCCGAGCTCAAGCACCATCTTGTCCCGGCCGATCAACTGGAGCGATATCCCGTGGGCATCGTTCGGGCGCAGGGGATCGACGTTGCTCTCGTAGATCGAACTCATCGTTCTGATGCTAATCGCTCAATTTCTTCTGGGCGGGCGCTAGCGCGGCGGCAACTGCCCGGCGGCCGCCTGCTGGCCGAGCGTCGGTGCGGACGCGTCCTTGTCCGACACCAGACGGGGCAACGCCTCATCCCATTTGATGCCCACTTCCGGACAGAAAGGCGAGATGCCCCTCTCAGATTCGGGGTCAAACTCGGCCGTCACGAGATACGAGACGATGGTGTCATCCGTCAGTGCCTGGAACGCATGCCCCATGTGCAG
>DAIOTI010000141.1:0-1685 GCA_036752105.1 Ilumatobacteraceae bacterium
GTCACTACCTGCGCACAGCTCGTTCGAAGGGCATCAGCGAACGTCAAGTGTTGTTGAAGCACTCGCTCAGAAACGCCTTGATTCCGGTCACCACACTCATCTTCTTGGACATCGGCGCCATCGTCGGTGGCCTCATCATCACTGAGGGGCTCTTCGAGTACCCCGGTATGGGCCGCTTCTTCTTGGTCGCATACGGCAATGGTGACTTCCCGCAGTTGATGCCGTTCATGGTGATCATCGTCGGCTCTGTGGTCGTGTTCAACCTGTTGGCCGACATCGTGTACGCCCGTCTCGACCCGAGGATCAAGCTTGTCTAAGAAGAAGAACTCTGAAGTGACTTCCGCAGATGTGGATGCAGTCGTCGGTCTGACGGTGGCGTCGGTATCTCCGATGCGCATGGCATACATGCGCTTCAGGGCCCACAAGGCAGCGTCGATCTCGGTCGTCATCCTCGTGTTTCTCGTGGTCTACGTGTTGCTGTCTCCGCTGACCACTCGATACGGGGTCAACGAGCAGATCTTCGATATTTCGCAAGGAAAGAACTACAACCTTGCGCCTCGCGCCGAAGCCTGGTTCGGCACGGACAGTATCGGTCGTGACTTGTACAGTCGGATCATCTTCGGCCTGAGAGTGTCACTATTGCTGGGTATTCTCGCGTCAGCATTCAGTCTGGCCGTCGGAGTGGCTGTCGGTTCTTATGCCGGATTGAAGGGTGGGCGATTCGACGATGTCGTGATGAGGCTCACCGATGTGTTTTTGGCTTTTCCATTCCTCGTCGCACTATTGGTCATTCGAAACGTCCTCGGTGCGGTGCCTTGGATCACGGCGATCATCGGAGAGCCGAGCTCTATTCGTTTTCTGGTGGTCTTGTTCACCATCTTCGGATGGATGGGCGTGGCGCGTATTTTGCGCGCACAGGTGATGGCGCTCAAGGAACGGGAGTTCGTGGAAGCTGCACGTGCAGCGGGTGCATCCAACTGGTACATCATCCGCAAGCACTTGATACCGAATTCAACTGGGCCAATTCTCGTCGCGCTCAGCCTCGGAGTCGTTGGCGTCATTGTGAGTGAAGCGACATTGTCACTTTTCGGTTACGGACCAAGTCCCGGGGACGGTGCCACGTCGCTCGGGCTACTTGTCGCTGAGTCAAAACTTGCCGTGCGTGCAGGTTATTGGTGGCTCGCTCTCTACCCCTTTGCCGCGCTGCTGATTGTGACGCTCTGCGTGAGTTTCATCGGTGACGGTCTACGTGACGCCTTTGACCCGAAGCAGACGGTGGAGCAATGAGTCCTGTACTAAGCACACGTGATCTCCGGGTGACATTTCCCACACCTGCCGGCAAGGTTCTTGCCGTGCGAGGCGTGAATCTGGATGTCGCACGTGGAGAAGTGGTCGGCATCGTAGGTGAATCAGGGTCGGGCAAGTCTGTGTCTTTCCTGTCGATCTTGGGTCTTCTGCCACCTTCGGCAATCATCAGTGGTTCGGCGACTTTGGATGGTACGGAGTTGATCGGCGCGGACACGAAGACGATTCGGTCGGTGCGTGGCAAGCGCATGTCGATGATCTTCCAGGACCCGCTGTCGGCGTTGAATCCTGTGCATCGAATCGGTGACCAGATTGTGGAGATGATTCTCGCTCATCAGTCGCTGACGAAACAGCAGGCGCATGATCGAGCGGTCGAGTTG
>DAIOTI010000141.1:1695-4744 GCA_036752105.1 Ilumatobacteraceae bacterium
ACAGCCGGCAGTGCGAGCCAAGCAATATCCGCACGAGTTTTCGGGGGGAATGCGTCAGCGGGTCATGATTGCGATGGCCATAGCAAACGAACCAGACGTGCTGATTGCCGATGAGCCGACCACGGCACTGGATGTGACTGTGCAGGCGCAGATTCTCGACGTGTTGATGGAAGTGAAGTCCCGTCTCAACACAGCAGTTGTGTTCATCACGCACGACTTGGGGGTCATCGCTCGTATCGCTGATCGTGTCGAAGTCATGTACGCAGGTATGACGGTAGAGCGGGCAGAGGTGAACGACATGTTTGCCACCCCAGGTCATCCCTACACCCGCGGTTTGATGGCCTCGTTGCCACAAGTCGGGCGTCAGCGGCTTCAGCCAATTGTGGGCTCACCCCCGAACATGATTGCTCCCCCGAGCGGATGCGCCTTCCGCCCCCGTTGCGCGGAGGCATCCGACGAATGTGCTTCGGCGCCGATGACACTGGTGCGTGTCGGCAAGACGGAGACTGCATGCGTACGCGCACAAAGTGCAGGAGTTTCAGCGTGACTGTTCCAGTTCTCTCTGTTGACAATCTCGTCAAAGAGTTCTACGTCAAGACCACGGCGGGGCTTCGAAGTGCGCGACAAACTGTGTACGCAGTTTCAGGAGTTTCCTTTGCAGTGGAAGAAGGACAAACTTTCGGCTTGGTCGGTGAGTCGGGAAGTGGCAAGACCACCGTGGGACGCTGCGTCCTTCGTCTTCTCGAACCGACGTCAGGAAACATTGCATTCAAAGGTCAAGACATCACGTCGTTGTCTCAAATAGAACTTCGGCCCCTGCGTCGTCAAATGCAGATCGTGTTTCAAGATCCGTATGCATCACTCGACCCGAGGCTCACAGTCGGTACATCCATCGCCGAACCTCTCGTGGTTCACAAGGTTCCTGGAGACCACGTCGAGAAAGTGGCGTCGCTACTTGAATTGGTCGGTCTCTCGCCGGACCATTCGCGACGTTTTCCCCACGAGTTCTCCGGTGGACAACGTCAACGAGTCGGTGTCGCCAGGGCATTGGCACTCAATCCGTCACTCCTGATACTTGACGAACCAGTGTCGGCGCTCGACGTGAGTATTCAGGCCGGCGTCGTGAATTTATTGCAGGACATTCAGAAAGAACTCGGACTTTCATACGTCTTCATCGCGCATGATTTGTCCGTCGTGCGTCACATCTCAGACGTCATCGGTGTCATGTATCTCGGCAAACTGGTCGAGGTCGGACCGGCAGAGTCTGTGTACACCAATCCCCGTCATCCCTACACCACGGCGTTGTTGTCCGCGGTGCCAGAGCCGAACCCGGTCACTGAGCGTGGGCGTCAACGCATTGTCTTGACAGGAGAAGTTCCAAGCCCGATTGACCCTCCGAGTGGTTGCCGATTCCGTACTCGGTGTCCGCGGGCCGACGAGATTTGTGCGAACGAGGAACCGCTGTTGTCATCGGCAGGGGGAGCCCATCAGGTGGCGTGTCATTTCCCACAAGAGGTCCCCGTCACGCTCGGTGGCGCTGGGCGCTAGTCCAGTTAGGCTCGTTCCTCGTGCGCTCAGTGATCACAGCTCTCACATTGGTCGTGAACGTGGTGTCCATGTTCGCTCTCATCGTCGGCGTGCTGCTGCACAGCGGTCAAGGCGGTGGACTTTCTGACATGTTCGGTGGTGCAGGGGGAGCAGCACTCGGTTCTGCGGCTGCAGAGAAGAATCTCAATCGCATCACGACGGTGTTTGCGACAGTGTGGCTCTTCACCGTCGTGGCGCTCGGCTTCCTGTTGGCTGCCTGAAGCCCCGGCGATAGCCTTTTCATAACACGTCGAAGGGGCGAAATTGGCAGACGCACCAGCTTGAGGGGCTGGCGCCCGTTAGGGCATGGGGGTTCAAGTCCCCCCTTCGACACCAGTTCGACAGATGCGCATTAACCGTCCAAGTGCGTGAGACGGGAATAGACCTTCTGCGTCATGTGTTCTACGCGGTGTGTCAGAGAATCTCTCGGAAGCATCATCTGCGTCTCGTGATGTCTTCGTCAACAATATTTTCGCACCGATTCTGAATGCACGAGTTCGGCGAGTGAGCAAGCTCGTCACTGCGCCGTCGGGTCTTGAAGGTGAGGGCTTTCCAGTCAAGCGCGCCTTTGCAGGACTGAGCAGGGCTGAGGTTGACCCCTTCGTGATTCTTGATCAGATGGGCGAGGTCGAGTATTCACCGGGCGAACCCAAAGGAACCCCGTGGCACCCGCATCGTGGCATGGAGACCTTCACGTATCTGCTGAAGGGTGAGTTCATTCACCAGGACTCGCATGGTGGTGGTGGAATCATTCGTGCGGGAGGCACTCAATACATGACCGCAGGTGATGGCATCTTGCACATCGAGACGCCACCTCCTGCATTGGTCGAAGCAGGTGGGCTCTTCCACGGTCTTCAGCTGTGGATCAACTTGCCCCGAACAAAGAAGCGCATCGCACCCCAGTATCAGGACTTACAAGATCACGACGTGGCCCACATCTCGTCGCATGATGGAGGGGCCGTGGTTCGAGTACTCGCAGGTTCATTGGCAGGTCACGCTGGGCCAGGCATCTCACACACTCCACTTGCCATCACGCACGTTTCAGTGAGTGCTGGTGCGTCCGTCGACATTCCTTGGCCACGAGAATTCAATGCACTTGCGCACGTGCTCGCAGGTCAAGGAATGGTCTCAGATGATGTCGCCATCGCCACCGGCCAGACAGCCGTCTTTGTAGACGGTGACTTCATCCGTGTTGCAGCGAATTCGGTGCAGGACTCTCGCACGTCAATGTTCGAAGTGTTTCTGATCGGAGGAGTTCCGCTGAACGAGCCTGTCGTGCAGTACGGTCCATTCGTCATGAATTCGATGGATGAAATTCAGCAAGCCTTCGAGGATTTCCAAGCCGGTCGTCTTGGTCGCGTTCCTGCAGACGCAGTGCAACCCCACCGGCCGTGACATCGCCCCCGTGAAAGCTGATGTAGCCGATTTTCTGTAGCGCCCACAGCGTTGTCTAGCCTGTGAT
>DAIOTI010000142.1:0-4740 GCA_036752105.1 Ilumatobacteraceae bacterium
CAACAAGGGCCTCTCGGGGCGCAAGGTGAAAGACATCGCAGCCGAGCGCGGCACGTCGAATTTCGGCACGCTTCTCGACATCGTGATTGCAGACGACCTTCGCACTGTTCTGTGGCCGACCCCGCAAGACGACGATGCAGATTCATGGACCATGCGACGAGACCTCTGGCTCGACGATCGTGCGATGATCGGCGGATCAGATGCCGGGGCACACCTCGACCGTATGTGCGGAAGCACGTACACCACTCAATTCATTGCTGATTGTCTGCGAGGACGCAAACTCGTACCGGTGGAGACAGCAATCAAACTGATGACATCAGAGCCTGCGTCATTGTTCGGGCTGAAGGACCGAGGCGTCTTACGAGACGGCGCCATTGCAGATGTCGTCGTGTTCGACCCAGAGACTGTCGGAAGTGAACCTGTCCGTCTGGTGCACGACCTGCCTGGCGATTCGGCTCGCCTCACAGCTGGTTCCATCGGTGTCGAACATGTCCTGGTGAACGGCACCGCGATCATGGCTGACAGCAAGCCGACTGGTGCCACACCCGGAACAGTTCTAAAGAGTGGTCGTGACACTGTCACGGTGACTGCTCGCTGACAACACTTCGATACTTACTTCTCAATCACCCACTTGTTCAAAGGAGCACTCATGGCTGACGACTCGACGAGCGAGGAACTTCTCTGCTCCATCGAAGATGGAATCGCACGTGTCACGTTGAACCGTCCGCAGGCCGCAAACGCAGTCACGCCTGACCAACGCAACAAGATGATCGAGTTGTTCAACGATTTCTCGAGCGACCTCAATGTGCGCGCCGTCGTGTTGACAGCGAACGGAAAGCATTTCTGCACCGGTGCGGATCTTCGAGTATCTAAGGTGCCCGAGAACAAGCGCCCAGATGGAGCCCCGGAACGTTCCACAGGCGACATTGGTCGCAACATCAAACGCGGGGCTCAACGTCTCATCAACGCGATTCTCGACTGCGAGAAACCTGTCATCGCTGCAGTCAACGGAACCGCTGCGGGTATCGGTGCGCACATGGCATTTGCATGTGACCTGGTTGTCGCAGTCGACAGTGCGAAGTTCATCGAAGTGTTCGTTCGCCGCGGAATCACTCCCGATGGAGGAGGCGCATATCTGCTGCCACGCATGGTCGGGTTGCACAAAGCCAAGGAACTGGTCTTCTTCGGCGACGATTTGAGTGCGCCAGATGCAGAGCGCATCGGACTCATCAACAAGAGTGTGTCGGCTGCAGACTTTGAAGCAACCGTGAATGAGTGGGCGCACAAGTTGTCGCAGGGTCCGACGAAGGCGATCGGGCTGGCAAAGTGGCTTCTCAACCGGTCGCTCGATTCTGATCGCGGTGCTGCATTCGATGAAGAGGCATGGGCCCAAGAATTGGCGTCCCACACGCACGATTTCCAAGAGGGCGTACAGTCCTTCATCGAGCGACGCGAGACCCGTTTCCAGGGCTGGTAGCTCAGGCACACGACGAGCGGGGGACAATATGGCTTTCACACGACTTCTGAGCAAGGGGCACATCGGGCGCGTCGAGTTGTCGAACCGTGTGATCTTGCCTGCCATGGACATGAACCTGTGCGAAGACGGCCACTTCTCTCCTGCAGAGATCGCGCACTACACGGCGCGTGCGGCAGGGGGCACAGGCATGATCATCACCGGCACTGGCGCAGTCGCTTGGCCGGTGGGTGGATGTTCGTGGCATCAGCCGGCGTTCAGTGACGACAAGTTCATTCCGACGGTGAGAGCCCTTGCAGACAGCATCCATGCAGCGGGAAGCAAGCTGTGTATCCAAATTTGCCATCACGGCAAGACCGCGAATTGCGACACCGCCGAAGGTCGTCCGCTTCTCATGCCCACGAAGCCCGAGAGCAAGCTCGACATGAGCGCTCTGCAAGACAACACGATGGACGAGTTGATGCGACTGGGCACCGCATCACGCGGCAAGACCCCGACGGTGAAGGAAGCAACTGAAGACGATCTGCTCTGGGTCATCGATCAGTTCGCACTTGCCGCTGATCGACTGAAGCGCGCCGGTGTCGACGCCGTCGAAGTGCATGCAGCGCACGGATACCTCATCAACACGTTCCTGTCAGCGGGGTACAACAAGCGCACGGACAGGTGGGGTGGTTCAGTCGAAAATCGTGGCCGTCTCATGGTCGAAATCGTCAAGGCAATTCGTGAGCGCGTCGGAGATGACCTCGCGATCAGCGTGCGCCTGAACGGCATTGAATACGGGCTTGAAGATGGCCAGACCCCCGAGGAAACGGCGGTGTTTGCCCGTATGGCGGAAGCTGCCGGCGCCGATGCGATTCATGTGTCAGGTAATGCCCACAATCCGTTTGCTGATTTCACGAAGGGCCCTCTTCCCTCTGAGGTCGGACAGTTCCGTGATCTTGCGCGCATCGTGAAACGTGCAGTCTCGATACCGGTCATTGCCGTCGGTCGAATATTGCCCGAAGTCGCCGAAGACATGTTGAGAAATGGTGATTGCGACTTCGTGTCGATGGGCCGACAGTTGCTGGCTGATCCGAATCTCGTCAACAAATTGAGGGCGGGCGACCCGAAGAGCGTTCGTCCTTGCATCAACTGTTACGTCTGCGTTGAACAGAACTTCTTCGACGGGGCGCCAAAGTGTGCGGTCAATCCTGCACTGTGCAATGAATCTCTCGCGGTCACGTCGAAGGCCGCCAAGTCAAAACACGTCGTCGTCGTGGGAGGTGGGCCTGCTGGCATGGAGGCTGCACGTATCGCTGCAGAGCGTGGTCATTGCGTGACATTGCTCGAGGCCTCGTCTCGACTCGGTGGTACAGCATGGTTCTCGCAACTCACCACACCGGCAAACGGGCCCCTCGTCGAACATCTCGAGCACGAAATTCGCCGACTTGGTGTGGCTGTGCGCACGGGTGAGCGTGCAACGGTTGACTCAGTGCGGTCACTTTCCCCTGACCACGTCGTCGTGGCAACTGGCGCTGTACGCGACCGACCTGCAATTGCCGGAGCACACCAGCGGCATATCTACACCGGTGATGATCTCCGGTCTCTCATGACCGGTGATGGTGCTGTTCCAACGGCGCCAGTCTTTGCTCGTCTGGTGGTTGCGGTCGGACGCACGCTCGGAGTCACGAAGTCGGCGACGCGAGTTCGTTCGCTCAGTAAGACATGGTTGCCACTTGGCAAGAACGTCGTAGTCGTCGGGGGTTCGCTCGTCGGGCTCGAATTGGCAGAGTTCCTGGCAGAGCGAGGTCGTCGCGTGACACTGCTTGAATCCGGCGCACAGCTCGGTCTGCCGATGGCAATGCCGCGACGTTGGACGGCCGTCAAGAAGGCTTCGGCGCACGGAGTGACATTGGTGCGTGGCGCACAAGTGACGTCTTATGAAGGTGGTTCAGTGTCGTACGTGGTCGGCGAGCAATCGCACTCAGTGGAGTATGACGACGTCATCATCGCCGACAATGTCGAAGCATCATCACCACTGGCCGATGCACTTCGTGCGGCTGGTCTTCGTGTCGACGTCATCGGTGACGCAAACGATGTCGGCTACATCGAAGGTGCCATCCACTCTGCCGGAACCCTCGCTCGTTCACTGTAGGTATACGTTTTATGACGACTTTTGCTGATCACATCCGGTCGCATGCCGAAGACGACAACATCGCTGTCGTCTTGAACGACGACAAGTGGACGTATCGCGAGTGGGTTCGGTGCATCGCCCAGCGTGCTTCACTGTTCGAATCGATGCGAGTGCCGGGGCCAGCGCACATCGGTGTTCTGATGGACAATCATCCCGAGTTCACGATGTGGATCGGGGTGGCTGCGATGACCGGCGCAACTGTCGTAGGTCTGAACTCCACCCGTCGAGGGGCAGAACTTCAGCGCGACGTGACATTCACCGATTGTCAGCTCGTCGTCACGCATGCTGGTAATGCCGAACTGCTCCACGGTCTTGACCTCGGTCCTGCGAACGGACGAGTGCTGGTGGTGGACACGCCGGAATACGTCGCACGCCTCGAACCTCATCGCGATGCGTCACTTCCATCGGTCGATGTCGACGAGAAGACCAATCTCATGTTCGTCTTCACGTCTGGCAGTACTGGCGCACCGAAGGCGGTCATCGTGTCGCATGGGCGACTCGACATGGTCGCGACGTCACTCATCGGCATCACCAACATGACGGCGGAAGACGTCACATATATGGCCATGCCACTTTTCCATTCCAATGCATTGATGACCGCTTGGGCCCCGACGGTGAAAGCTGGGGCGACACTCGCATTGAGAGAGAAGTTCAGTGCGTCGCAATTCATCCCCGACGTGGTGAAATACGGAGCCACATATTTCAATTACGTGGGTCGTCCACTCGCATATGTCCTTGCGACACCGCCGAGCGACCTGGATCGTCAGCACAAGCTACGGATTGGTTTCGGAAACGAAGGCGGCGAGCAAGATATCGCCGGGTTCAAGGAGCGTTTCGGTGTGCCGCTCGTCGACGGATACGGGCAGTCCGAGACAGGTGCATCTATCAACCGAGTGCCCGGAATGCCCGCCGGTGCCCTTGGTCGGGCGACATCACCGGATGTGAAAGTGCTGAATCCAGAGACTGGTCAAGAGTGCCCACCAGCCCGGTTCGATTCCGATGGCAAATTGTTGAACGCAGAAGAAGCCACGGGCGAGATCGTGAATCTCGGGTACAACACATTCGAGGGTTATTACAACAACGCAGAAGCAAA
>DAIOTI010000143.1:0-4719 GCA_036752105.1 Ilumatobacteraceae bacterium
CAGCAGACGAGGCGTTTGCAGGCCAGAGACTGCTCGACATCTTTGCGACATTGCCACGCAAGAACGTGCGACTTGGCGTCGCCGGCAAGTTGTACAGCGCCAAAGAGGCGCAGGACGCGATCGACGGGGGAGCCGATTTTGCGATTCTTGGTCGGGGTGCGATTCTGCACCACGACTTCCCTCGCTTGGCCACCGCCGACCCTGCGTTCGTCGTGCGTGACACGCCAGTGTCGCCAGCGGTCTTGCACGAAGAAGGTTTGTCAGACGCGTTCGTGAACTACATGCGCAACTGGCAAGGTTTCGTCACTACTGACTGATCAGCGAACTGCCACCAAAGGGTCAGTGATGACGTGGCTCGTCTGTCCTGACGGACCACTCGGTGTCGTGCCGCGGACAGTCACTCGACGCATGCGACGTTCGACATTGCCGTAGTCATCGATGGCGTAGTGCATGGTCGCACGGTTGTCCCACATCACCACGTCGCCTGGCTGCCAACGATGCCTGTATGCAAACTCTGGTTGAGTGCAGTGCTCATAGAGCAGCTTCAACAAATTGTCGCTTTCGATTCGCGACATGCCGACGATGTGTGTGGTGAAGCCGGGGTTCACGAAGAGGGCCGGTTCACCAGTCGATGGATGCACACGCACGACAGGGTGCACGACAGGTGGCACACGAAGTGCGTCGTCGTACAACTTTTGTGCGTCGTCCCGAGTGAGCGCGGTGTCAAAAGGTTCGCCCCAATACGCCAACGGCGAGATGCGGTGCACTGCCTCGAGTGAATCGACGAGGTCTCGGAGTGCCGGCGACAGATGTCGGTATGCAGCACGCATACTCACCCATTGAGTGTCTCCACCGAACTCGGGCGTGTGGTCTGCGACGAGCACCGATGCAGCCGGCGGGTTCTGCACGAACGTGACGTCGGTGTGCCAGCGAGCATTCTTTCCACCTCGCGCGGCATCAAGCTCGAGAATCTCCGGGTGATCAGGATGTCCCGGAACCACGGGGTGCGCAGGAGTGGGCTCACCCAAGGTTCGCGCCAGCGCCACTTGGTCGGCATGGCTGAGAAACTGATTGCGAAGCACCACGACGAGGTGTTCCTCGAGCAGTGGCAGCAGGCGGGTGGAGGCCCACGTGAGCGTGTCGGTGAGACCCAGCACTTCGACTCCGATGTGACCGGACAGGCGGCGAAGCGTGGCTACGGGGGCGCTGACGCCAGACCGGGTGCCGGCCTCAGGCGCTGGAAATGGGGCGGTTGTGCTGGACATCTTTAATTCCTGACTAAGTCAATCAGATTTTAGGCGAATAGGCTGGGTGCTGCCAACCTGGCAAACCACCTTCTGGGAGAGACATGCAGTTTCCGATCAATCTCAACCTCGCGGGCCGGCCCGTGCTCGTGGTCGGCGGCGGCCGCATCGCTCATCGCAAGGTGCAGCAACTGTTGGCCTGCGGAGCAGATGTCACCGTTCTTGCCCCTCATGTCATTGACGAATTGAGCCAGCTCAATGTGAATGTCATACGCCGCGAATACGCGAGTGGCGACGTCGCGGGTTATCGACTGATCATCACTGCGACAGGCGACGTCGAAGTGGACCAGCGCATCTTCAACGACGCAGAAGACCGTGGCATCTGGGTGAACAGTGCAGATGACCCAGATCGCTGCACCTTCACATTGCCCGCCGTGCATCGGCAGGGGCCGGTGATGGTGACCGTGTCGACAGGTGGTGCGAGCCCTGCGTTGTCCTCGTGGATGCGCGCGAATCTTGCACAAGTCATCGGCCCGGAGTTTGCCGAACTTGCAGCTGAACTCGCGTCGCGCCGTGCGTCCATTCATGCGGTGGGTTTCAGCACCGAAGATGTCGACTGGGAACCGATCATCCGCGTACTCGCACAACGAAAAGGCATCTCATTCACGACAGCTGTACCCGAAGTCGAATCACGAGAGCACGCGGAGTTGGCGCGATGACCGTGCACTTGGTGGGGGCGGGCCCAGGTGATCCCGAGTTGTTGACCGTGAAGGCAGCGAGACTCATCGCGAGTGCAGATGTGATCGTGCACGACCGCCTTGCCAACCCGGCACTTCTGTCGCTCGCGAAAGCTGGGGCAGATTTCATCGATGTGGGCAAGAAGCCCGGTGGACCGACGCCACAAGATGTCATCAACGCACTTCTCGTTCACCTCGGAACACAAGGTCTTGACGTCGTGCGTTTGAAAGGTGGTGATCCGTTCGTCTTTGGTCGTGGTGGCGAAGAAGCTGACGCTCTTCTCGCCGCTGGCATTCCTTTCGAAGTGGTGCCAGGCATCACCTCGGCGGTCGGTGTTCCTGCAGCTGCTGGAATTCCGGTGACACATCGCAACGTGTCGGCTGCTTTCACAGTTGTCACCGGGCATCGCGAACGTGGCGGCTCGCAATCTGTCAACTGGGAATCACTCGCGCGTGTCGGTGGAACCATTGTCGTGCTGATGGGGGTCGCCGAGCGAGGGAATATCGCACGTCGGCTGATGGCTGGTGGCTTGTCATCTTTGACTCCGGTTGCTGCCATCAGATGGGGAACACATCCGGAACAAACGACAATTCGCACCACACTCGGTGAACTTCACGCCGTCCAGATCGAAGCTCCGAGCACGATTGTCATTGGCGCAGTGGCGGCATATGAGTTCGTCCAGCCAATGATGGCGGCGATGTCCGGAGGTGCGCAATGAGGCGCTCAATTGACGACTTGCCCTTGGCGGTGGACGACTTGCCACCTGGGGTCGACGACATCACACCGGTGTCGTGGGGCGTCGCCGTGTGCGACGACTACGACGATGCCACGCCACGAGTGGTGCTGACAGTGGAAGAAATCGGTGGCGCTGGTGCCGGATTGATTGCCCATCTGAATGCAGACCATGCACGACGTTTGCGTGGGGCATTGCACGACGCGCTGCGTGAAATTGGCGAAAACACAGGTCGATAGGAGAACAACATGACGAACATCGTCCCCGCACCCATTCCGCGTGATCTCTTCGAAGAGCAATTACGCGACATCGAACGTTTTGAGGTGGCCATTCAGCAGTACCTCTCTGGCGAGATCACCGAAGATGTCTTCCGCGTGATGCGTCTCAACAATGGCATTTACGGTCAACGTCAAGGTGGCACCAATCAGATGGTGCGCATCAAATTGCCGGCGGGAACCATCACTCCACAGCAACTCGAGCTCATGGGTGACCTGGCCGAGCAGTTCTCGCGCGGCTGGGGCCACATCACCACACGCCAGAACATTCAGTTCCACTTCGTGGAGCTGCGTCGCATTCCAGATCTGCTCCGTCGCTTGGCAGATGTCGGGCTCACCAGTCGCGAGGCATGTGGTGACACCGTGCGCAATGTGATGGCATGTCATTTGGCTGGCGCATGTCCACACGAGAAACTCGACGTGACTCCCTGGGCAGAAGCAACCTTTCGCCATTTCGTACGCAACCCATTGGGTCAGCGTCTGCCGAGAAAGTTCAAAGTCAACTTCTCCGGATGTTCAACCGATTGTGGTCAGGCGATGTTCAATGACATCGGTGCAGTGGCCGTGACACGAACCAAAGACGATGGTTCTGTCGAATCTGGCTTTCGTGTGTACATCGCTGGTGGATTGGGAGCTACTCCACATCCGGCTCTCGCTCTCGAGGACTTCACGTCGAAGGAAGATCTTCTCCCGACCATCGAGGCTGTGTTGCGCGTGTTTGATCAAACGGGCAATCGTGACAACAAGTTGCGTGCTCGCTTGAAGTGGGTCGTCGACCAACTCGGTATCGAGGAAGTTCGTCGACGCGTCATCAAGTTGCGTCACACATTGCCCGCGTCTTCCACTTGGCCTGGAGGCATTCCACCTGAAGTTGCCGCCGTCGGTGATGCGCCTGCGGGTACAGCTGCAAGTGGCGAAGTGACCGCGGTCGGACAAGGGGTGCGCGTTGAGTTGCGCTCATCAGACCCGTTCACGCGTTGGGAGCAGGCAAGTGTCGTGCGCGGTGCGGCCAAGGGAACGGTGTCGGCAATTGCGTACGCAGCACTCGGCGACATCACGGCGTCACAATTCCGTTCGCTCGCAGACATACAACGAGAACTTGGCGCAGACGTCCGGTTGTCGAACAGACAAAACGTGGTGTTTCGCGGGCTACGCGAGGACCAGCTGCGCACATTGTTCGATCGTCTCGACGCGATCGGCATGGCACGACCAGGTGCGGAACTGGCTCGTGACGTGGTCGCGTGTCCGGGTGCCGACACATGCAACATCGCGGTCACTCAGTCACGCGGCTTGGCAAAGGCCATCGGCGACGAGTTGGAAGAGTCCGGTTTGGCGGAAGTCGGTGGAGTGCGCATCAACATCTCTGGTTGCACGAACTCGTGCGGCCAACATCACGCTGCTGACATCGGTCTGTTCGGAGCTGAGCGACGAGCGAACGGTAAGTCTTTACCGGGCTATCAGTTGTTACTTGGCGGACATGTCGGTCAGGAACAAATTCACTTCGGTCAGAAGGCGCTCAGGCTTCCGGCCAAGAACGCACCGCTGGCGGTGGCCCGTGTCGTGCGCAAGTTTGCCGATGAGCGTTCGGCAGGGGAGACCTTCACTGCGTGGCTCGATCGTTCTGGCGGCGCGACGTCGGTGGCGAAAGACCTCCTAGACCTCGACATGGTTCCGAAACCTGACGATGCACCGCACTTCTATGTCGACTACGACGAGACCGGTCCATACG
>DAIOTI010000144.1:0-4685 GCA_036752105.1 Ilumatobacteraceae bacterium
GGGCGAGTTGCATCTTGAAATTCTCGTTGATCGTATGAAGCGTGAATTCAAAGTTGAAGCAAATGTCGGTAAGCCACAGGTTGCATATCGCGAGACGCTTCGAAAGCTTGTTGAGAAGTATGACTACACCCACAAGAAGCAGACCGGTGGTTCTGGTCAGTTCGCAAAGGTCCAGATTTCACTCGAGCCACTTCCAGTCGGTGAAGTTCCTTCTGGTTATGAATTCGTCAATAAGGTCACCGGTGGACGTATTCCACGTGAATACATCCCTGCAGTCGATGATGGTTGCCAAGAGGCAATGCAGACCGGACCACTTGCTGGATATCCACTCACTGATGTCCGCGTAACTCTTCTTGATGGTGCGTATCACGATGTCGATTCATCGGAACTCGCCTTCAAGATCGCCGGTATCGCAGCATTCAAGGAAGCGGCTCGTTTGGCCTCTCCTGCACTGCTCGAGCCGATGATGTCCGTCGAAGTTGTCACTCCTGAAGATTTCATGGGTGATGTCATCGGCGACCTCAACTCTCGCCGTGGCCAGATCCAGGCTATGGACGAGCGTTCTGGTGCCCGCGTTGTGAGGGCACTGGTCCCACTTTCGGAGATGTTCGGCTATGTCGGAGATCTACGAAGCAAGACCCAGGGTCGCGCTTCCTACTCGATGCAATTCGATTCTTACGCTGAAGTTCCAGCGGCAGTTTCGAAGGAAATCATCGCGAAGGTTCGCGGCGAGTAACAACACACACGAGAGAAGAAAGAGGAATAGATAGTGACAAAGGCGAAGTTCGAGCGGACAAAACCGCACGTGAACATCGGCACCATCGGTCACATCGACCACGGTAAGACAACTCTTACTGCGGCGATCTCGAAAGTACTTCATGACCGCTATCCCGATGTCAACCCATTCACCCCATTTGATCAGATCGACAAGGCGCCTGAAGAGCGTCAGCGTGGTATCACGATCTCAATCGCTCACATCGAGTATCAGACTGAGAAGCGCCACTATGCACACGTCGACTGCCCAGGCCACGCCGACTACATCAAGAACATGATCACTGGTGCGGCACAGATGGACGGTGCGATTCTCGTAGTCGCAGCGACCGATGGCCCAATGCCACAGACAAAGGAGCACGTCCTCCTTGCACGTCAGGTTGGCGTTCCTTCAATCGTCGTCGCACTCAACAAGTCCGACATGGTTGATGATGAAGAAATTTTGATGCTCGTCGAAGAGGAAGTCCGTGACCTCCTCAAGAAGTACGAGTTCCCAGGCGACACCACTCCGATCGTCCGAGTCTCTGCACTCAAGGCGCTCGAGGGTGATGCTGAGTGGGGTAACAAGTTGATGGATCTCATGGCAGCAGTCGATGAGTTCATCCCAACACCAGCTCGTGAGACAGAGAAGCCGTTCTTGATGCCAGTCGAAGACGTCTTCACCATCACTGGCCGTGGCACCGTTGTCACTGGTCGTATCGAGCGAGGTATCGTCAAGGTCAACGAAGAAATCGAAATCGTCGGTATCCGCGACACTTCACAGAAGACTGTTGTCACCGGTGTCGAAATGTTCCGCAAGCTCCTCGATGAGGGTCAAGCAGGCGAGAACGTCGGTCTCTTGCTTCGTGGTCTCAAGCGTGAAGATGTTGAGCGCGGTCAGGTTTGCTGCAAGCCTGGTTCGATCACTCCACACACTGAATTCGATGCATCTGTCTACATCCTTTCCAAGGATGAAGGCGGTCGTCACACCCCGTTCTTCAACAACTACCGTCCTCAGTTCTACTTCCGTACAACTGACGTGACTGGCGTTGTGACACTTCCAGCAGGCAAGGACATGGTGATGCCAGGCGACAACGTCGAAATGGCCGTCGCTTTGATTCAGCCAATTGCTATGGAAGAGGGTCTTCGTTTCGCTATCCGTGAAGGCGGTCGTACCGTCGGCGCAGGTCGCGTTACCAAGATTAAGAAGTAGGGATCAAAGTAGTAACGCAGTAACTCTCGGGTGAGCCTCGGATGGGCGAAAGCCCCACCGGAAGGCGAAGACGAAGTTTTGAAAAAGATTTCAAAGAGCAGGACCCGAAGAAGGAGAAAAGATGGCCGGACAGAAGATCCGCATCAGGCTCAAGGCATACGACCATGAGGTGATCGACTCTTCCGCGAAGAAGATCGTGGAAACCGTCGAGCGCACCGGGGCGACTGTCGCGGGCCCAGTACCGCTGCCCACAGAGAAGAACGTGTACTGCGTCATCCGCTCTCCACACAAATACAAGGACAGCCGCGAGCATTTCGAGATGCGCACCCATAAGCGCCTCATCGACATCATCGACCCGACGCCAAAGACCGTCGACTCGTTGATGCGTCTGGATCTCCCTGCTGGCGTCGATATCGAGATCAAGCTCTAAGGGGAAGACCGATGAAAAACACTCAAGCGCATAGCGCGGCGATCAAGGGAATCCTTGGCACCAAGCTCGGCATGACTCAGGTCTTCGATGAGCAGAACAAGGTGATTCCTGTGACCGTGGTTGAAGCAGGACCATGTGTCATCACTCAAATTAGAACCATCGAGAAGGATGGATACGAAGCGATCCAGTTGGCATTCGGTGCCATCGATCCACGTAAAGTGGCAAAGCCTGAGGCTGGCCACTTCGCCAAGGCTGGCGTCACTCCTCGCAAAGATGTCGCAGAGCTTCGTACCTCTGCCGCTAACTCATATTCCGTCGGCCAAGAGATCAAGGCCGATGTATTCACCGCAGGTGATGTCATTGATGCAACCGGTACTTCGCTCGGAAAGGGAACTGCTGGCGTTATGAAGCGTCACAACTTCCGCGGTTTCGGCGACGGCCACGGTGTCGAGCGAAAGCACCGCACCTCAGGATCTATCGGTAACCGAACCACCCCAGGTCGCGTTTTCAAAGGAAAGCGAATGATGGGTCGTATGGGTATCGAGACTGTGACGATGCAAAATCTCAAGGTCGTCAAAGTCGATGCTGAGAAGAACATCATCCTGGTAAGCGGCTCACTGCCTGGCGCGATTGGCACAACAGTGTTCCTTCGAACCGCTTCAAAGAGTGTTGCAAGTGAAACTACGCAGAAGGCAGGTGCATGATGTCATTAACTGTAGATATCAAAGATGTCGCCGGTAAGAAGACCGGGACATTCGCACTTCCTGCTGAGATTTTCGATGTACAGGTCAACATCCCGTTGATCCACCAAGTCGTTACCGCACAACTTGCTGCTGCGCGCCAAGGTTCACATAAGGCGAAGAATCGTGGCGAAGTTAGCGGTGGTGGAAAGAAGCCGTTCAAGCAGAAGGGAACTGGTCGCGCTCGTCAGGGTTCGACTCGTTCACCAAATCAGCGTCACGGTGGTGTTGCTCATGGTCCAGTGCCACGTCTTTACGACCAGCGCACACCGAAGAAGATGATCAAGGCTGCGCTCGCCGGAGTCCTCTCTGATCGTCAACGCAACGAGCGAATCCACATCGTCGATGGCATCGTCTCGGCACCGAACACAAAGGGCGCAATCACTGCAGTCCGTCAATTCACTGACCGCAAGCGCTCACTCGTCGTTCTCTCTCGTACTGAGGAATCAGTATGGGTCAAGCTTCGCAATGTCGATGGCCTTCACTTGATCGCATCTGATCAACTCAATGCCTACGACGTCGTCGTTGCAGATGATGTGATTTTCTCGAAGAACGCGATCGATGAGTTCGTCCAAGGTCCAGCAAAGGGCAAGTCAGTCACTGCTGTTGCCCGTGAGAGCGAAGTCGAGGTCTCAGCATGAAGGATTATCGCGACGTCTTGATCGCACCTGTCGTCTCTGAGAAGTCGTATGGGTTGCTCGATCAGAACAAGTACACATTCCTTGTTGCACCAGATGCCAATAAGACCGAGATCAAGATCGCGGTCGAGAAGGTTTTCAAGGTCGAAGTCCTCAAGGTCAACACCATCAACCGCGAAGGAAAGATGAAGGTCAACCGTTTCGGCAAGGGCAAGCGCAAGGACACCAAGCGCGCAATTGTCTCGGTGGCACCTGGACAACGAATCGACATCTTCGGAGGTCCAGTCGGATAAGCCTCTCGGCTAACCGAAATGGATTCCCACGGGATAACAAAAAGAATTCACTGAAGCGAAGAACGACAAAGGAGAAGCAAGGACATGGCACTGAGAAAGTACAAGCCGAAGACGCCAGGCACTCGAGGTAAGAGTGTTGCCGACTTCGCTGAGGTCACGCGCTCCACTCCTGAAAAGTCGTTGATCCGTCCGATCAATTCCAAGGGTGGCCGTAACGCCCAGGGTCGCATCACCACTCGCCATCAAGGTGGCGGACATAAGCGCGCCTTCCGCGTCGTCGACTTCATCCGTAACGATAAAGATGGAATTCCAGCGAAGGTCGCGCATATCGAGTACGACCCAAATCGCACCGCTCGTCTGGCATTGCTTCATTTCGCAGATGGCGAGAAGCGCTACATCATCGCGCCAAACAAACTCAATCAAGGTGACACTGTTGAGACAGGTCCATCGGCTGATATCAAGCCCGGAAATAATCTTCCGCTTCGAAACATCCCAGTTGGAACCATGATCCACGCTGTCGAGGTTCGTCCTGGCGGCGGCGCAAAGCTTGCTCGTAGCGCAGGCGCTGCAATCCAACTCGTGGCAAAAGATGGTCCATATGCACAACTTCGTATGCCATCG